>DASXPZ010000146.1:0-22980 GCA_036493275.1 Pirellulales bacterium | reverse complement strand
CTGCCGGAGTCGATGACCAAAAACGTCCGCTTCGCCTTCATCCAGAAGGAATCGGCCGTGCTGATGGGCTGCAACCGGAAGTTCAAAAAGTACGGCCCGTCTGGGATGGATATTTCGGACCTGCTACCGAACATCGCCAGTTGCGCGGACGACATTGCCTTCGTCCGCTCGATGCACACCGACGCGTTCAATCATCATCCAGGGCAGTTGATGATGAACACGGGCGTTCCGATGTTCGGCCGCCCCAGCATCGGGTCTTGGCTCAATTACGGACTCGGCAGCGCGTCGAACGATTTGCCGGGCTATGTCGTGCTGACGGCCGGCCGCGGCACCAGCGGCGGCGCATCGAACTGGACTAGCGGCTTCATGCCTTCGACCTATCAAGGCGTGCTATTCCGCAACCAGGGGGAGCCGGTCCTGAATCTCAACAGCCCTAGCGGCTTGTCGAGAGAAATGCAGCGCGAAAGCCTCGACGCTTTGGCGGCTTTGAACGAAGAACGGCGGCGGCAATTGCACGATCCCGAGATCGCCAGCCGGATCGCTTCGTATGAACTTGCTTTTCGGATGCAATCGTCAGCGCCGGAATTGATCGATCTGGCAGGCGAAACGGCCGACACACTCGACGCGTACGGCGTCAACCGCCCAGACGAAGAAGGGGGCGCCAAATTCCGCGGCGGCGCGCCGGGCGTCATGCGGTCGTTCGCCACGAATTGCCTGTTGGCGCGGCGGATGGTCGAACGAGGCGTGCGCTACGTCAATCTCTATCACGCCTCGTGGGATCATCACAGCAATATCGACAGCGAACTGCCGTTCAATTGCCGGATGGCGGATCAACCGGTCGCTGCGCTGTTGAAAGATCTCAAGCAGCGCGGTCTGCTCGACACGACGCTGGTAGTTTGGGCGGGTGAATTCGGCCGCACCCCGCTCGGCGAAAACCGCAACGGCCGAGATTCGAACACCGGCCGTGATCATCATCCGAATGCGTTCACGCTCTGGATGGCCGGCGGCGGAGTGCGGGGCGGGCAAGTGATCGGCAAGACCGACGACATCGGCTGGGGCGTCGTCGAAGATCCGGTGCATATCAACGATTTCCACGCCACGCTGCTCCGCTTGTTCGGTCTGGATCATCTCAAGCTGACGTATCGCTTCCAAGGTCGAGACTTCCGCCTGACTGATGTAGCCGGCAAAGTCGTCGATAAGCTGCTAGCGTAAGGGCCGGCCGAGCGAGTGCATTGGGCGCCAGCGGCAAGTTTCGCCGCCCAAATCCACGCTAGCAATGTACGAAGCGCGCCCATTTTTTTCGGGCGAAGGCCGTGATTATTTAGAATCTAACGATATCTATAGTAAAACGCCGCAAACGACTCTAGGCGCTAGACCTGCGACGATCTATCGTATCGCCCGCTTCACGTCGCTTCGACCCGTCAGGTCTTCGCAATTCTGGACGAGCACTCGCATGGACGCTCGAGTTTGTCTGCGCGCTTTTTGCTGGGCCGTAGCGGTCGTGCGCGCAGAGCAGCGCGAGGCAAGCGTCTGGCGCGCGGCCATCGTGGCGGTCGTTGCCATCAGCGGATCGCTCGCTTGCGCGCCGCAGGCCTTGGCGTGGCAAATAGGAATGGCGCCCGCCGGCTCAACATCTGAAATCGTTCGTCTTCCTCCCTTGAACATGGCGCCCTGGTCGCAGCAAGCGCCTCCACTCCGCCCGCTCGGCGGCGCCCCATACTTCGCCGGCGAGGCGCGTCCTCCCACTGGCGTCGCGTCGCAGTCGATTCTGCCTTGGAGCCCGCCTGGGCCTGTGGAATCTCCGCCGATCACCGAACAGCCCGGCACGCTGATGGCGCGATTGCGGCAAGGGCCGACGTACGACGGAAACCAGCCGGTCATCTCGCAGGCAGAGCCATTACCGGCGCCCGGAGGCGTGCCGCTGCCGACAATCCCGGATGGCGCCGGGGTGCTGATCGATCCCAGCTCGTCTGGCGAGTCCGAGCGGCCCGGATACTTTGCTCGTTGGTTCGGCCCCGGCGTCTACGCCGGTGGCGAGATGCTGTCGGACGTGCGGTTCGACTACAAGAACTTTTATAGCCTCCGCAGCCTGGCATGGTTGGGAACGGGGGTCGGGATCGCAGCAATTCTCGCCAACACCTCGGCCGATCAGAATTTCCAGAACTGGTACGATAACAAGGTCAAGGGCGTCACCAGCAACCATCTGACCGACAGCGTTAGTTGGTTAGGGCATGGTCAATATATGGTTCCCATCTTTATTGCCGCAGGGCTGGTCTTGACGCCGTTCGAGGAACGCTGGCCTCTTGCCCGCGGCGTGGGGCAGTGGGGGCGTCGCACGACCCGCGGCCTGCTGGTTGGGGGACCGATGTTGCTTGCGCTGCAATACACGTTGGGGCCTGATCGACCGCGTGAAGACACCAATTCGCACTGGCATCCATTTAAGAACAGCCATGGGGCGAGCGGCGACGCGTTTATAGCGGGCATCGTATTGATGAGCGCGGCCAAAGAGGTGGACAACCCTCTGGCGAAGGGCGTCTTGTACGCGGCGTCGGCCCTGCCGGCCTGGGGGCGCGTGAACGACGACGCCCACTACTTTTCACAGGCCTTTCTCGGCGTCTGGCTGGCCGCCGTGACCGTCTCGGCGGTCGATCTGACCGATCGCTCGACGACCACGTTTATCGTGCCGTACGTTGAGCCAGGCGTGGTAGGGGGGCGCGTCGGCTGGCGCTGGTGAAAGCGGCGGCGCCGGCTCGGAAATCGAGATTCTCTCGCGCGGCCTCCCGCGCCCTGGCCCCCTCTCCGGGTTCCCGCTGGGGAAGGACCGAAGAGAGAGGGCCGAGAACGCAGAGGTCACGAGCCACGCGAAAATAAACACAAAGATCCGATTCCGTTCTGCTCGCAGATATCTGCTTTCAAAACGGTCTGGCTCTATTTGATGAACAACATTTCCTGGTAGGTCGGCAGCGGCCAGAGGTCGTCCGCTACCCACGATTCCAACTCGTCGGCCGACTTGCGGACTTCGAGCATCGCCGGCAGGACTTCGTCGCAGAAGTGCTTGGCTTCTGCTTCCAACCCATCAGCGTCGTGGTGCTTGAGCGACTTGCTCAACGCGGCCGTGTTGTCCTGCAAGTCCTTGACCAACTCCGTCAGCTTGTCGAGCGTGTCGGTGTCGAACTCGTAGCCCAGTGCTCGCAAGTTCGCGCACGCGGCCGCCAGTTCGTTTTGATAACGGATGGCCGCGGGGAAGATCATCGTCTTGGCCATCTCGATGGTCTGCAGCGCTTCGACGTTGACCGTTTTGCAGTACTGCTCAAGGTAGATGTCCAAGCGGCTTTGCAACTCGCGCTCCGAAAGGACCTTGTACTTGGTGAACAAGGCCTTGATGGCCGGCTCGCCCAAGGCCGACAGCGAGTCGGTCGTGGACTTGTTATTGAGCAAACCACGCTTGGCGGCTTCCTGGTGCCAGGCGGCGGAATAACCGTCGCCATTGAAGACGATCGGTTCGCACTCTTTGATGATCTCCGACAGCAGCGACTGCACGGCCGCGTTCAAAGCCTCCGGCTTGCCAGCCGTGGCGGCTTCGAGCTTGGTTGCGCAGTAGTCGAGCGATTCGCACGCAATCGTGTTCATCGCCACCAGCGGACCGGCGATCGATTGATTTGAGCCCACCGCGCGGAACTCGAACCGATTGCCGGTGAAGGCGAACGGACTGGTGCGGTTGCGGTCGCCAGCGTCCATCGGCAGCGGCGGCAGCACGTCCACTCCCACCGTCAGAAACCCCTTCGAGATCGAAGAACTGGCTCCGCCGGCCTTGATCTGGTTAAAGACGTCCGCCAATTGATCGCCCAGGAAGATCGAAATGATCGCCGGAGGCGCCTCGTTGGCGCCCAAGCGGTGATCGTTGCCGGCGGTCGCCACGACGGCCCGCAACAGCCCCTGATACTTGTACACGGCCCGGATGACCGCCGCGCAGAAGACCAGGAACTGAGCGTTCGAGTGGGGAGTAGCGCCGGGATCGAGCAGGTTGCCCTGCGTCTTGCTCCCCAGCGACCAGTTGACGTGCTTGCCCGAGCCGTTGACGCCGGCAAACGGTTTTTCGTGCGTCAGGCAGGCCATGCCATACTTCTCGGCGACGCGCTTGAGCGTGATCATGACCAGTTGTTGATGGTCGGTCGCCAAGTTGGCCGACTCGAACACCGGCGCGATTTCGAATTGGCCCGGCGCCACTTCATTATGGCGCGTCTTGACCGGGATCCCCAGCTTGTACAGGTCGCGCTCGACTTCGAGCATGAACGCCAACACACGCTCTGGAATCGCGCCGAAGTAATGATCCTCAAACTCCTGACCCTTCGGCGGCTTGGCGCCAAACAGAGTGCGTCCGGTAGTGAAGATGTCAGGACGCGAGAAGTAAAAGTGGCGGTCGATCAGAAAGTATTCTTGCTCAGGCCCAGCCGTGGCGGCGACAAACGCCCCGTCGGTATGGCCGAACAGCTTCAAGATTCTCTGCGCCTGCACGTTCAACGCCTGCATCGAACGGAGCACCGGGGTTTTCTTATCCAGCGCCTCGCCGGTCCAAGAGACAAACGCCGTGGGAATGCAGAGCGTCGTGCCATTTGGGTTTTCCAGAATGTAGGCCGGGCTGGTGACGTCCCAGATCGTGTAGCCCCGGGCTTCGAACGTCGCCCGAATGCCGCCCGAGGGGAAGCTCGAACCGTCGGGCTCACCCTGAATGAGCTGCTTGCCGCTGAACTCGGTGACAGCGCTCGAATCGCCGTCGGGCGACAGGAAGCTGTCGTGCTTTTCAGCCGTCAGACCGGTGAGGGGATAAAAGACGTGGGCGTAGTGGGTGGCGCCCTTTTCGATCGCCCAATCCTTCATGGCCGCAGCGACGACGTCGGCCGTCGTGGGATCGAGCTTGCTCCCGGTTTCGATGGTCTTCATCAGGGACTTGTAGACCGCCTTCGGAAGCCGCTGCTTCATCACCGCGGAGCTGAAGACGTTCGAGCAGTAGAGACTCTCGACTGGGGTGTCGGCGAAATTGAGGGCTGGCGTCGTGGGGCGCCATTTGGTGACCGCCGAAATGGCCGCCATCCGCGCCGACATGCTGGCCGGAACGCTGGTCGCTCCGCCGCCGCTCGCCGCGGCCCCATTACCATTACTTGTGTAAGCTCCACCTGAAACGCTGGGCATGGACATCTCCTTCTAGGACGGAAGCGGCGAACTGGCGCGCTCCCACAACAAAATGACTCGAGACTTTACGCCATTCAAAAGGACGGCCGGCCGTGGCGCCGGAAAACTAAGGACTTCCCTTCCCCGCTGGGGGCACAGGCAATCTCCGTGCCGACGAGCGCGAAAGTCTCTTGTTTACCACAATTCCCACTAGAAAATGAGGTAACCTCGCCGAAGTTCTCCTGTTCTAGCCGGGTCCGTCCGAAAGTCTGCCGCGCCGCTGTGCTGCCCATGCAAACATGCGCGGCGAAATCTGGAGCCCAATCAGGGGTTGCCAAGGACTCGAAGCAGCTCTTTCGATCGCCCTGCGGCGCGTCATTTCTTACCCCGATTGCGCCATGCCACACCGCCCGTGAGTCGCGGAGTTTTTTCCGTCGACTCGAGACGATGGCGGATAGTGGCTCGCCACTTGCAAACCGCTTTTTTGGCCCTATCATAATCGCTTGCGCAGTGATTGGCGGATTACGCGTGATTCTCTTACTCGGCCGTTCGTCGAGTTGCGGTTGAGTGCGCGCTAGCGCCGGCGCCGATTTCTCTTTTCAATCATTCTTCTTCTAGGAGTGTGGCAAAGTGAAAGGGAACAATATGACTCCGAAAGAAGTCCTGGCGATGTGCCGCGAGAACGACGTCAAGGCGGTCGATCTCCGTTTCATGGATTTTCCGGGCATCTGGCAACACTTTACCATTCCGGTCAACAAATTGACCGAGGACGTTTTCGAGGACGGCCTCGGCTTCGACGGCTCGAGCATCCGCGGCTGGCAGGCGATCAACGAAAGCGACATGCTGCTGACGCCGCAGTCCGAGACGGCCGTGCTCGATCCGTTTTGCGATCTGCCGACGATCTCGATGATCTGCAACATTCAAGACCCGATCACACGTGAAGACTACTCGCGCGATCCGCGGAATGTGGCCCGCAAAGCGGTCAACTATCTGAAGAGCACCGGCATCGCCGACACCTGCTATATCGGCCCCGAGGCCGAGTTCTTCATCTTCGACGACGTCCGCTTCGACCAGCGCGCCAACGAAGGCTACTACCACCTCGACAGCATCGAAGGAGAGTGGAACCGCGGCCGGGTCGAGAGCCCGAACCTGGGCTATAAGCTCCGCCACAAGGAAGGCTACTTCCCGGTGCCGCCGGCGGATCAATTGATGAACATCCGCAACGAAATGATGCAGACGATGATCGATTGCGGCCTGGACGTCGAGGCCCAGCATCACGAGGTCGCCACCGCCGGGCAGTGCGAGATCGACTTGCGCTTCCAAGACCTGGTGAAGATGGCCGACCAGATGTGCATGTATAAGTACATCATCAAGAACGTGGCCGCCAAGCATGGCAAAACGGTCACCTTCATGCCGAAGCCCCTGTTCGGCGACAACGGCTCCGGCATGCACACGCATATCTCGTTGTGGAAGGGGAGCGAACCGCTGTTTGCCGGCAGCGGATACGCCGGATTGAGCGAAATGGCGCTGCACGCGATCGGCGGCTTGCTCAAGCATGCCCCGGCGATCCTGGCTTTCTCGAACCCCACGACCAACAGTTACAAGCGCTTGGTCCCCGGTTACGAGGCTCCGGTGAACCTGGCCTACTCGCAGCGCAACCGCTCGGCCTCTTGCCGCATCCCGATGTACAGCGCCAGCCCCAAGGCCAAACGAGTGGAGTTCCGCTGCCCCGATCCTAGCTGCAATCCCTACCTGGCCTTCTCGGCCATCCTGATGGCGGTGATCGACGGCATTCAGAACAAGATCAACCCCGGCCAGCCGCTCGATAAGGACATCTACGACCTGGCTCCGGAAGAACTGGCCGAGGTCCCCAAGGCGCCCGGCTCGCTCGAAGAAGCGCTATCGAATCTGAAGAACGACCACACCTTCCTGCTGCGGGGCGACGTCTTCACGGCCGACGTCATCGAGACCTGGATCAACTACAAAACCGAGAAGGAAGTCGACGCCATGCGTCTGCGGCCCCATCCTTACGAGTTCTGCCTCTACTACGACATCTAGAACGCCGATTGCCTTCCGCGCATATGAATCGCGGATTTGTTAAAACAGACGCCGGGCTGGCGGCCGATAGTCGCTCGCCCGGCGTTTTCGTTGAATTGCAACTCGCGTCGAGTTCGGCGCTGTGCGCCATTTCAGCTAGCGCCATTGAACTGCCCACCACCATTCACCTCTGCGACATCAATCCCATGACCATCTCCGCCGCCACGCTCGAAAAACTCCGTCGTTACGATACGCCGACCATCTGCAACGTCATCGAACTATTCGACGTCATTCCGCGCAATCGTGGCTACATGGATGGGCGAATTCGGGCGAACTTTCCAGAGCTTCCGCCGATGGTGGGCTTTGCCTGCACCGGGGCCTTTCGCAGCGACGCCGCGCCGGCCGGCGGCGACGCCTATGGCAGCCTCGACCAGCAAATGGCGATGTTCGCCGATCTGCCGGGCCCGGCCGTAGTGGTGTTCCAGGATCTGGACGATCCGGCGGTAGCGGCCACGTTTGGCGAAGTGATGTGCTCGTCGTACCAGGCCTTCGGCTCAGTCGGATTGATCACCAGCGGGGCCGGACGCGATCTCGACCAGGTCCGCGCGCTCAAGTATCCGGTCTTCACCGGCGGCACGATCTGCGCGCACGCCTACTGCCACTTGCTGCATCTTGGGCTGCCGGTTCGCGTCGGCGGAATGATGGTTTCTCAGGGGGATCTGCTGCACGGCGACGCCAACGGAGTGACGAGCATCCCCACGAAGATCGCGTCGGCGGTGGCGGAGATCACCGACGCATTCATCGACGCCGAGAAGATTGTGATGGACTACGTCAAAGCGCCTGGCCAAAAGAGCGTGACGGAATACGCTAGCCGCCGCAAGGAATTTGCCGCGCAAGTGGCCAAGCTGACGAAGCAGGCGCAAGGGATGAAGTGATCAGAGCGGCTGCATAAACCAGCGTCTGCCAGGCTGAAGTTCGTATCGACAGACGCTAGCACAACCAGTATACTTCAGTACACTACCTTTTGCAGGACACGCGCTGATTCCACAACGTGGGCCGCGATGAAACTCATCCAATCGAACTGCAAAGGCCAACTTCCATCGCCGAACTCCAAGGCATTGGGGGCTTACTATACCGACTCGCTAGTCGCAGACTTTCTCGCGTCGTGGGCCATTC
The DNA here is from genome assembly GCA_036493275.1 of Pirellulales bacterium. GTDB lineage: Bacteria > Planctomycetota > Planctomycetia > Pirellulales > JACPPG01 > JACPPG01. The sequence goes on along the minus strand of DASXPZ010000146.1, from coordinate 14,598 downwards.
GAGAGAAGAATGACACGGTCATGGACCCCTGTTTTGGCGGCGGGGTTTTTCTTCGATCTGCTTGCAAGCGGCTAGAGTTGTTGGAGGGCGATATAAATGCGCAAGTATTTGGCGTCGAGGTCGATGCCGACGTTCATCGACAGATGGCTCCGCAATTGGCGAACGAGCTTGAAATCGTTCCAAGGCGTCTCTCACAGGCGGACTTCTTTTCAATCGATCCCGACGCAGAGCGTCTGGTCAATGCGATTATCGGGAACCCGCCCTACATCAGGTATCAGCGATTCAGTGGAGCCGCTAGGAGTCTGGCACTGCGCCGCAGTGAACTTCAAGGAGTCCGATTGCCAGAACTATGCAGTTCTTGGGCTCCGTTCCTTGTTCATTGCACCGCGATGCTGCGCCCAGCCGGACGCCTTGCAATGGTGTTGCCGATGGAACTCACTCACGCAAAGTATGCCCGGCCCGTTCTGGCGCATCTGAAGAAGTCATTTGGAAAAATCAGCCTGATAACGTTTCGGGAGAAGCTGTTTCCAGATTTGAACGAAGACACATTACTGTTGCTAGCGGAGGATCGCGGCGGAACCTGCGCGAAATTCTCATTGAAAGTGTTGCAGCAATTGGGAGAGCTTCCAGATCTCTTCGACGACTCGCAGCGGTCGCGATCGCGATTCACGGAAGTCGACGCAGAATCGCTTGCGGGGGGTGGAAGTCGTTTTCTTGAATACCTAATGCCGCCTCGAGCCAAGCGTCTTTATAACGAACTCAAGGCGTCGTCCTCCACGGACAGGCTGGGAGACCTCGCGGAGCTTGGAATTGGTTACGTCACAGGCGCCAATCAGTTCTTTCACCTTTCACCGGACGATGCCCGCATGCGACGGATTCCGTTGGAATTCCTCAAGCTTTCCGTTCGACGGGGGCGGGCGTTTTCGGGACTCGTGTTCACGAAAGCGGATTGGCAAACCGCGGCGGATCAGAATGAAGCCAGCTTCTTGCTCCATATCGCCCGTGGAAGTTCGCTGCCCGTTGAGGTTAAGAAGTACATTGCCTGGGGAGATGCGCAAGGTATCTCCGCCGCCTATAAGTGCCGCAAACGGTCTCCGTGGTTTTGTGTCCCTCACGTTCACAAAGCGGATGCGTTTGTATCGTACATGAGCGGCGCTTCTCCGCGGCTTGTCGTAAACAAAGCCGCCGCGTTTTCGTCCAACAGCCTACACGTCTTGCGTGTGCGACCCTTGAGTCGAAAGACTCCCGAAATGTTGGCTGCGTTGTGGATGACCAGTCTCAGTCGTCTCAGCGCGGAGATCGAGGGGCATCCTTTGGGCGGCGGAATGCTGAAACTTGAGCCAACCGAAGCAAAGAACGTGCTTCTTGCGTCGGTCGACGAAAGTACAAAAGCCGCGCTCGGCGTGTTGGTTAAGGAGCTCGATTGCCTGATCCGTTCCGGCAAAATTCGCGAGGCGCAACAACGAGCCGACGAGACTATTCTCCAGGGAATGCTGGGATTTTCCCAGAGCGATTGCAAGTTGCTGCGGTCGGCGACCGATGTTCTGCGCGCGCGACGCGGGTACTTTGAGGGTTCCAATGGCGCTGCTTGACGCGATACTTGACGCCGGAGATTTTCCAGCCGCTGATGCGGAACAGAAGAATAAAAAGCGATACGCCGAAGTTCTGTCGAGTCTTTTGGCTCGTGAAGTCGCCGCAGGACTGCGTAATATCGGATTTGACGGAGTGAAGCCTTTGCCCGATGGACCGGGTGAGCGCGCATTTCAAGGCGGTCTCGGTCCCAAGAAAGTCGACGTTAGTTATGCGGACGAGCAGCACGGCCTGAAACTCGCCGTTTCGCTCAAGAGCATTACCTCTCCGCCATTCGGAAAGAATTTGAAGAATCGATTCTATGATCTCTGTCCCGAGGGGATCACACTGCACTTACGTTTTCCGTATTCGGTGATTTGCGCAATATTCTGCCTGCCAAATGCCGCAAACGAAGACATTACCCCTGGACGCAGCGTCTCAACATTCCAGCGCGCCAGAGCCCTGCTGGCCACCATTGCCGGCCGCCGTGACTATACGGATCCAGGCGAGAAATCTGAGAACATAACCATGCTGTTATTCCAGCCCCAGACGAGCGATGGAGAGGATTCTCCCTGGGTTCGTCTCTACGACGCCGCTTCCAATCGGGAAATGACGGAGTTGGAGTACTTCAATGCGATTCGTCAGCTCTATAACCAACGCAATCCACATTGTGCAATCGGCGACGACGCATTAGCAGATGATGACTCGTAATCGTCACCGCGCCAAGAAAATCTTGGGACGGCGTCAGCAAGCGACACTGCAGTCTCACTCCATTATTTGGATGCTACTTCGGCGCCATCCGGATCGCGCCGTCTAGGCGGATCGTTTCGCCGTTGAGCATGATGTTGTCGACAATGTGGGCGACTAAGCTCGCGTACTCGCTCGGCTGCCCTAATCTTGGCGGGAAGGGCACCTGCTGGCCGAGCGACTTCTTGGCTTCTTCCGGCAACGCCTGCATCATCGGCGTGTCGAACAGCCCCGGCGCGATCGTGACTACGCGGATGCCTACGCGGGCCAATTCACGGGCGATGGGCAAGGTCATGCCGACGACGCCCCCCTTCGACGCCGAATAGGCCGCCTGGCCAATCTGTCCGTCGAACGCCGCCACGCTGGCCGTGTTGACGATCACGCCGCGCTCGCCGTCGGCCAGCGGCGGAGCCTGCGAGATGGCGCCGGCCGCCAGTCGGATGACGTTGAACGTGCCGATCAGATTAATCTGGATCACGCGCGCGAACGCGGCGAGATCGTGCGGACCATCCTTGCCCAAGACCCGCGTGGCAATGCCGACGCCGGCGCAATTCACCGCGCCGCGCAGCGAGCCAAAGCTCGACTGCGCCGCTTCGATCGCGGCGCGAACACTCGCTTCGTCGACAACGTCTGTCTTGACGAAGCGGGCCTGCTTGCCCAACTCCCCGGCCAGCCCGCGGCCCGCGGCTTCGTTGACGTCGGCGATCAGCGCATTGCCGCCGCCGGCGACCAGCCGTCGCGCGGTGGCTGCTCCCAAGCCTGATCCACCGCCGGTGACTAAAAACGTCGCGCCTTGAAGTTGCATTGAAATTCCTCGAAAGAAAACGCCGCTCGGTCGCGGTAATATGTGCGGAAGAAGGAAGCGTCGCTACACGCCGTCGGCAAACGAAACCGCGACAGGCGAAGCGATTTTATCGCAACGCCTGCCGCGGTCCAGAATCAAAACTGTGTCAGATACGCTCGATGATCGTGGCCGTGGCCATGCCGTGGCCGATGCACATCGTTTGCAGCCCCAGGTGGCCGCCGGTCGCTTCCAATCCGGCGAGCATCTTGGCCATTAGGCCGGCGCCGGTGCCTCCCAGCGGATGCCCATGCGCGATGGCGCCTCCCCACGGGTTGACTTTTTCCATGTTGGGCTTCAACTCGCGCGCCCAAGAGAGAACGACCGTGGCGAACGCCTCATTGATTTCGATCCAGTCGATGTCGTTGATCGTCAGACCGGCGCGGGCCAGCGCTTTACGCGTGGCGGGAATCACGCCGGCGAGCTGCAAGCGGGGATCGTCCCCGACGGCTACGCGAGCCAGAAATCTCGCTCGCGGACGGAGTCCGGCGCTTTGCGCCACTTCGCGATCGGCCACCAGCACCGCCGCGGCGCCGTCGGAGATTTGGCTGCTGTTGGCCGCGGTAACCACGCCATTTGGGCGAAACGCCGGATTCAACGAAGCGATCTTCGCCGGATCGAGCTTGTCGCGAATCCCCTCGTCACGCTCGAGCGTGATCTTCTTTCCTTCGCCGTCGAGCCCTTCGGTCGGCAGGATCTCTTTGTTGCGTTTTTCGGCGGCTGCTTTCGACGCCCGGCGATGGCTTTCCATCGAAAACTCGTCGACGTCCCTGCGCGTGATTTTGTACTTATCGGCCAGCAACTCCGCGCTCTCGCCCTGGTGAACCAGGTTGTACATCTCAAAGACCTTTGGATTCATCTTGTCGAGCGTGCCGATGTCGCTGAACATCGGAACGCGGGTCATGCTTTCCACGCCGCAACCGATGGTGTACGCGGCGTCGCCTGCGGCGATCTCTTGCGCCGCAAAGTGGATCGCCTGTTGGGCAGAGCCGCACATCCGGTTGAGCGTCACCGCGGGCACTTCGACCGGAAAACCGGCCAATAGCACCGACAACCGGCCGATATTTGCCCCTTGCTCGCCGGCTTGCGTCACGCAGCCGGTGACGACGTCCTCGATCTTTGCCGGATCGACGTGGGCACGGCTAGTTAATCCCTTGAGGACTTGAGAGAGCAGGGTGTCGGGACGAATCTCCCGGAAAGCGCCCCCTTTGCGACCAAATGGCGTTCGCACCGCTTCGATAATGACTGGCTGTGGCATGGCGTGGGCGTCCTTCTTTGCATGGTTTGATCTGTCAACAAAAAATCTTATCGCTCTGGCCGTGGCGAGTACACGGTCGATCGGTTTAATGGCTCCCTGGCGTGAGAGACTCTTTGGCGACATTGGCTTCCGAACCCTCGCCCCTAGCGCCGCACGCCGCCCCCCCGTTTTGCATGTAGAACTGCCCATATTTCTCGCGGAGCGCCGACTTCAAGAACTTGCCCGCCGACGTTCGCGGAATCTCGCTGGCAAACTCCACCGAATCGGGGAGCCACCACTTGGCGAAGCCAGGCGCGATGAAATCGATCAGCTCCTGTGGCGAGGCCTGCGCGTCGGCCTTCAGCACCACCACGGCCAGCGGTCGCTCGGCCCATTTGGGATGTTCGACCGGAATCACCGCCGCCTCAGCCACCGCCGGGTGCCCCATGATGGCGTTTTCGAGCGCGACGGAACTGATCCACTCGCCGCCCGACTTGATCACGTCCTTCGCGCGGTCCTGCAATTGGATGCAACCATCGGGAAAGATCGAGACGATATCCCCGGTGCGGAACCAGCCATCGTCGGTGAAGCTGACGGCGCCTTCGGGACAATCGAAGTACGAGGCGGCGATCCACGGGCCATGCACTTCGAGTTCCCCCATCGCCAGGCCGTCCCAAGGAATGAGTCCATTTTCGTTCCGGCCGCGAACTTCGACCAATGGCACCGCGCGCCCTTGCTTGGCGCGAAATCGATATTTCTCCACAGCCGGCGCGCCGTCCAGACTGCACGGCAAGTTGGCCACGGTCCCCATTGGACACAGCTCGGTCATCCCCCAGGCGTGGATCACCCTCAAGTTGTGCCGTTCCTGGAAGCCTTCGATCATGCTCGACGGCGCCGCCGATCCGCCGACGATCATCGACCGCAGGCTCGAAAGGTCGAAGGCCTTTGGGTTCTTGTCCAGGATTTGCAGGATGCCGAGCCAGATCGTCGGCACGCCAGCGGTTACGGTCACGCGCTCTTGTTCGATTTGTTCGAGCAGGCTCGGCGGATCGAGGTGCGGGCCCGGAAATACTTGCTTGGAACCGACCATCGTGCAAGAGAAAGGCAACCCCCAGGCGTTGGCGTGGAACATCGGCACCACGGCTTGCGCGACGTCGCGCTCACAGATGCCATGTGTGTCGACCATGCCATTGACCAGCGAATGCAGGACAATCGCGCGGTGCGACGCCAACACTCCCTTTGGCTTGCCGGTCGTGCCTGAGGTGTAGCACATCGCTGCAGCCTGCCGCTCATCGAGCACCGGGTAGCGAAACTTCGTCGGGTCTTCCGCCGCCAGGAGTTGTTCGTAGTCGAGCGTTTCGGGCGGAACTGGCTTGCCGGTTGTGGCGACGACAATCACGTGTTCGAAGGGGACCTGGTCCTTGAATTTTTCAAACAGCGGCCAGAGGGTGTCGTCGACGATTGCCACTTTGTCACCGGCGTGGCCGGCGATATAGGTCAGGTCATTTGGATGGAGACGAAGATTAAGCGTGTGCAACACGGCGCCTGCCGTGGGAATGGCAAAATACGCTTCGAGGTGCTGATAGTGATTCCAGCAAAAGGTCGCCACGCGATCGCCGTCCGCAACGCCCAATCTTGCCAGCGCCAGGACCAGCCGCTTGGTGCGGTCGACCATCTCGGAGTACGTGCATTGGTGGCGGCTCTTGTCCGGGCGCCGTGTGACAATCTCGCGCGCGTAGTACAACTGCTCCGCCCTTCGCAGGATCGAAGGAATCGTTAGCGGATAATCCATGATCAGGCCGTTCATCAGATCTCCTTCGAGTCCCAAGCGCCGGCGCGCGAAAACTCCACTCGTTTAGCTATTGCCAAGAATCCGCCAGAGGCGCAAGCGATCGAAGAGACAAGCGACGGCGCGCAAACGGAATTGCGACGAGCCAGTCTGCGATGGCGTCGATCTCGGCCGTCGTGAGCCGGTTGTCGGGCAATCGACGCGGCGAAATCCGGCGCAAGGCCATCCCACTTTCGATCCAATACTCCCCCAAAGAGCGGTCCCAAGCGGACCCATTGTAGCCCGGTCGAGAACGACCTCACAACAGTTTACTGGCCGATAGTTCCGCGGATTCGGCCCTTTGGCGCCTGCCGATTCGGGGTTCCCCGGCCGCAAGCCTGCTTAACGCGGAAAGTGGGCCGGGCGCCTCCGCGCGCCGGACGTTACACTTGAAGGCGCAACGGGCGAACGGCGCCCTCTTCGTCGCGATGGTCAAAATTGGCGCCCTACCGAAGCACGACAATGACACAACTGATTCGTTCGAACCTGGCGGACTTGCGCCGCTGGATGGGAATAGTGACCCTGATGGCCCTTGCACCCCCTGCGATTGTCCACGGGCAAAACCCGGCGCAGGACGACGCCGTGGTCTCGGCCTTGACCGGTCAGTTAACCAGCTTTTTCACCAGCGTCTCGACTGGCGACGTGAAGGAGGCCTACGAAGCGCTACTGACCGATAGCCAGTTGGCCAAACGCGACCGGCAAGAACAGCTCGGGGCGTTGATCAAGAAGACGTCCGACCTGCCGACGAACTATGGCGCCTTCCACAGTTTCGAGCGGATCACCGCCAAACGAGTCGGCACGGACCTGGTGGTCTTCAAGTACCTCTATAAGTGCGAGAACTTTCCGATCGTCTGGCATGTGGTCTTCTACCGAGACCTGCGCGAGTCGCGATCGTCGGACGCCGCAACCGCTTACGGCAATTGGCGCGTAATCTCTGTCCGGTTCGACACCGATTTAGAGATCCTGGCGCGGTAGCGGTTCACGATGTCCCAATTTCACGATTCCTGTTCGCCTTCGGTCGGAAACGTGAAACGGCGCGCATCGTGAGGCAGGATTCCGGCGGGAACAGGCCCGCCAATTTGCGGAAAGCCATGAGGAAGACTGGCGTGGGGCAGATCCGTCTGCGGCAGGTCGGTCCGCGGGAGTCTCGAGCGCGGGATTGCCGATTCGTGCGTCAAATAATGCAGCGAATCATCCAGGGCTGCTCGCAGCCGGTACTTTGCCACCAGCCGAGCGATGAACGGATCGGCCCAGGGTTGCAATTCCTGAGCGGAGTCGGCGCCAAGGCGCGTAGCCTCAAGCTCAGTGGGAGTCTTCACAACGGTGCAGCGAATTCTACCTGGCATGGCCCTTCCCCCCTCTCGGTGTACATCCCACTTACAACTTAGGAACCAACCTGCGTTCCCCGCAAGTCAGATCGTAACAGTTCAGCGGGCATTCTTGTGGCGCCACGTTTCTTCTCATGGCAGACCCGCCATCACTCATGCAATTTCAGCGCCGAAATGATTGTAAAAAATGACTGCCTGCACTCGGAAAGCGTCTATGCGGGACAGGGCAATACTTTAGCTATTTTGCCACGCGCGGAAAGGCCCTCAAAAAGCTGCCAATGCGCGTTGGGAAACTGCCACCTTTGCAAAAATGTGTTGCAAATTGCCGTCAAAAAAGTGCGGCAAAATCGATCACAGCAGTGGGCAAAACTGCGGAGGCGCCACAGTTGGTAGCGTGAAAACTGCCTACTTCGCGAGCAGCGATTGCAAGGCTTCCAGCGCTTTTGCCAGTTGAGGATCTGGCGTGGACGACGGGTCATCAGCTTCAGCGGCAGGGGTTCCTCCGGCCCGGACCACGTCGCGCTGATCGCGGGCCTTGGCCAACTCCTGTGTTTCCTCGTCGGTCAATTTGACCTCATACCCGGCGTCTGGTTGAACTCCCCAGTCTGTCTGTTGTTTGTTGTCTTCGTGCCGATGGATGTCTCGACCGCTGGGTCGCCAATAGCTCGCCGTGGTGAGCTTCAGACCGCTGCGACCATGTTCGAGCTCAATCACGTTCTGCACGGTCCCTTTACCCCAGCTTCGCTGGCCGATAATGATCGCCCGTTTGTGGTCTTGCAGGCAGGCGGCGACGATCTCGCTGGCGCTGGCCGTGTATTGGTTCACCAGGATCACCAGCGGCAGATTGGCGTACTCGGCGGCGCCGCTGGCGTTAAAGACCTCTTTTTCCACCCCCTGCCGACCGCGTGTGCTGACGATTCGCCCTTCTTTCAGGAATAAATTGCAGACCTCGATCGATTTGCTGAGCATGCCGCCGCCGTTGTTGCGGAGGTCAAGGATCACGCCTCGGACTTTTCGCTCCCTCAGCCACTCGAGCGCCTTCCGCAACTCTTCATCGGTGTGCTGGCCAAAGCTGGTGATCCGGAGGTAGCCGATGTCCTTGTGGCCGTCGAGGAGAAAGCTCCACTGGTTGTCTGGCCCGCGCGAATCTCCCAACACGACCGGCACGGCGAACGACGCCCGCTCGACGGAGAGTTCGACCGGGCCCGCTTCTCCCTTGTGCCGCACCGTCAGCCGCACGGCGCCGTCGGTCTGTTCGCGCAACCGCTCGACGATTTTATCGACCGCGACGCCGGCGGTCGGCGTGCCGTTAATCTGCAGAATGCTGTCCCCCGCGCGCACGCCGGCCAGGAACGCCGGCGAATCCGCCATCGGGCTGATGACGATCGGCAGGTCCGAGCCTTCTTCCTTGCCGATGCGGATCCCCAGGCCATCGAACTTTTGTTCGAGCGTCGACTTCAAGTCCGGAAATTGTTTGGGGCCGATATAGGCCGAATAGGGATCGAGCTTTGAGACCATGCCCTGCAGGGCGCCCTCGAACAACACGCGATTGTCAACTTCGCGGAGATAATCCTGATCGACTTTTTTGAGGACCTCGGTAAAAGTGTCGTACATCTGGCCATATTCGCTGCGATGGGCGCTATCCGCCTGGCGAAAACAAACGGCGGAAACAATCGCCACGATCACGATCAACAACAAATTCCGGCGGGGCATCCGAACGACCTCATGGATGACGACAAAAAAACACGGTTCAAGGGAAAGCGGCCAGCGGAGGAATGCCGACGACTGGCTTTAATCTCATTCTACCCAGATCAAACGGCTGTGTCCCGACGTCTGACCGAACAAGGTAACAAGCCGCCGCGCTACCGCTTGCGAGCCGCCGCGGGAATTGGCATACTCGCCCCACGCGGCGGCTGGCGCTGCATCCAAAACACCCACCGCTGAAGGCAGATTAACATGGCAGTAGAGACGCGTCCGCTGGTTGCAATTCTGATGGGAAGCAAGTCCGATTGGAGCGGCGTGATGGAATTCGCTGACCAAACTTTGGCCCGCTTCGAAGTACCGCACGAGTGCCGCGTGTTGTCGGCCCATCGCACTCCGGATGACTTGCGCGACTATGTCTTGCAAGCCGAGCAGCGCGGGACCGAAGTCTTCATTGCCGCCGCGGGGGGCGCCGCACACCTGGCCGGGGTCGTCGCGGCTCACACCGTGCGGCCGGTGCTCGGCGTGCCGATCGCCAGCACGTCGCTGCAAGGCCTCGATTCGCTGCTGGCCATCGCGCAGATGCCGGGCGGGATTCCAGTCGGCACGCTCGCCATCGGCAAGGCGGGCGCCACCAACGCGGCGCTATTGGCGATTAGCATTCTGGGCGGCAGCCGCCCGGAACTTCTGACGAAGCTCGTCCAGTTCCGCGCGGAACAAGCAACCAAAATCCGAGCCGAAACGCTGCCGTAAACGCGCGCCACAACTTACCGCTACTTGCCGTTGCCTTCTCGCCAAGAATCATAATCAGTCTCGTGCCGGTCAAGCTGGCGGATCATCGCCTCCCATTGAAATGGATAGCGCATCGGCTGCGTCAGCACGCCACGGCTCTGGCGGGCGACTTCCGGCGGCACGATTTGCAGTTCTCTCCCCGTCGCCATGGCCCGCAGGTTTACGTCGCACGTCCGCTCCATGTCGATCATGTCGAGCAGCGCCTGCTCGACGCTGCCGGCGCAGGTCAATAATCCATGGTTGGCCAGAATAAGTGCCCGCTTGTCGCCAAGCGACGAGGCGATGTCGGCCGACTGGCTGGGATCGATGACCACGCCCGTATATTCGCAGTAGATGGCGTGGTCTTCGAAGAACGAACATCCGGTCTGATCGAGAGGGTCGAGCAGAATGCCGAGCGCGCTATACGCCGAGCCGGCGGGCGGGTGCGTGTGGACAGCGCAGTGGACGTCGGGCCGCGCTTCATGAATGGCAGAGTGGATGCAGAAGCCGGCGAAATTGATCATTGGCCAACCTTCGACCACTTCGCCTGCCTTGTTGACCAGCACCAGGTTCTCGGCCGTGACTTCACTGAAAAAGCGGCCGAACGGATTGACCCAAAAGTAATCCGGGGCTCCGGGAACGCGCAGGCTGATGTGGCCCGCCAGGCCGTCATCGAGGCCGAGCCGCGCAAGAATTCGATACGCCGCGGCCAGCTTGACGCGCTCGCGTCGCGCCTCGGGCGTGTTGGCCAGCGCAATCACGCGCTGCTTCTCGGCGCCTTCGGCAGCCGGCTTGTCGCGTAAGATCGTGGAGGGATCGGTGTTTACTGTCGAACTGTTAACCATCGGACCAGGCTCCTCGTGCTCGACCAGGCGGCTCAGCGAGCGAGAAATGCGCAATAAAAACTTGAGCGCCCGGCGATCTGCTCATCCTACTAACGCCACTCGGCGCCCGCAAACTCCCCAGCGACCGCGACGGTCGTGCTATCATTTCCGGCAGTCGCGCCGTGGAGCTTTCGCCGGCCGTTCCGTCGAAGGGGCAAGTTGACTTGCCGTGGGGCTCAGCGAGGGATACTGTAACGGTGGGGGAGCGAAAGGGATTCGCCGGCCGGGGCCGTATGCCGCGGCGGGCTGGATCAATCTCCGACAGCATTTTTGGTCAACCACTATGAACCCATCCGACGTCAAACTCGACAAGCTGGGCTTTCCGCTTCCATACGGCTTCGACGCCAAGCCGGCCAGCGAGCCTCAGCCGGAATCGAACGTCGCCAAACGGGTCGCGCGCATCGTCCTCATTCTCATGGCCATTGGCGCAGGCGCCGCCGCTATCTCAAAGGCTAAGCTGGGCGAGCCGATCCGTCAGTCGATCGCCGAATGGCTCGTCCAAGGCGCCATGCGCAATCTGATGCTCGACGACGTCGACGCGGCGCTCCGCGATCTCGATCGGGCGATCGCCTGGTGCGACGTGTCTCCCGATATCTACAAAATGCGCGGCCAGGTGCGGCTGGAAAAACAAGACCTCGAAGGGAGCCTGGCCGATTTCACCAAGATCACCGAGCTCTCGCCCCACGACGCCGAAGCCTGCCTGATGCGGGCCACCGCGCTGCAGCGACTGCAACGCCACGATGAGGCGATCGCCGAAGTCACCAAGGCCATTAAGCTCCACGGCGAGTTCAGCGCCACGCTGCTCAACTCGCGCGCCTATTTCCGGGCGCTCGCCGGAACGGAATTGGACGAGGCGCTAGAAGACGTCGAAAGGGCTTTGGATCGCGAGCACGACAACGCCGCGTATCTTGACACCCGCGCCTACATCCTGTTTTTGAAAGGGGATCACGGCAAGGCCCTGATCGACATGAACCGGGCCCTGATGCTGACGGAGCGGAGGCGTTTTTCGCCCGGTCGCATGGCCATGGCGCGCGATCCCGAGACGAGTCGCATGCTCGCCCGACAGAAACGCGCCAGCGATCACGAAGTGGCCGTGATGTACCATCATCGGGGGCAGATTCAGCAAGCGCTCGGCAACGAGGCGCAAGCCGAGATCGATCTCCGCCGCGGCGACCGGTTAGGCTACAATCCGGCCGAAGGCGTGTACTAGCGCCGGCCTACGCGATCAATTCCCGCACCACATTGCCCGCCACATCGGTCAGGCGGAAGTCTCTACCTGCATAACGATAGGTGAGCCGCTTGTGATCGAAGCCCAATAGCGCCAGCAGCGTGGCGTGCAGGTCGTGGACGTGCATCTTGTTTTCGACCGCCTGAAAGCCGAACTCATCGGTGGCGCCGTAGACCTGCCCCCCTTTGACGCCGCCGCCGGCCAGCCACATCGAAAAGCCGTAGTGATTGTGGTCGCGGCCGTTGATCTTGCCGGCGTTGGCTCCGGCCTGCGGCAGCTCGACAGTCGGCGTGCGGCCGAACTCGCCGCCCCAGAGGACCAGCGTCTCATCGAGCAGGCCGCGTTGCTTGAGATCCTTTAGCAAGGCGCCGATCGCGCGGTCGCACTGGCCGGCCAGGCGGCGATGATTGACTTCGATGTCGTCGTGATTGTCCCACGGTTGCCCTTGCCCATGCCAGACCTGCACGAACCGCACTCCCCGTTCGATCAGACGGCGGGCAATCAGAATCTGGCGGGCCTGCACTCCCTCGCCGTACATCTCCAAGACGTGCTTCGGCTCGCGGCTGACGTCGAAGGCGTCGCCCGCCTCCATTTGCATCCGGTAGGCCAGCTCGTACGAATGGATGCGAGCTTCGATTGCGCCGTCGTCCGCCCGCGCCGCCTGGTGCCGGCGATTCAGTTCTTGCACCAGGTCCAACTGCCGGCGCTGGCTCTCGCGGGTTTGCGAATTATTGCGGACGTTCTCGACCAGCTTTTCCAACTCGGTGTGCTGCGTGTTGATGTACGTTCCCTGGTAGGCGCCGGGCAAAAAGGCCGACTGCCAGTTCTCGGCGTCTTTGATCGGATAACCGCCGGGGCACATGGCGATGAAGCCGGGCAGATTCTGGTTCTCCGTCCCCAGGCCGTACGTGGTCCACGAGCCAAAGCTGGGCCGCGTCAAACGAGATTCGCCGCAGTTCATCAACATCAGCGACGGCTCATGATTCGGCACGTCGGCGTGCATCGACCGGATCACGGCGATGTCGTCGATGTGCTGCGCAACGTTCGAAAACAACTCGCTGACCTCAATCCCGCTCTGGCCATACTTCTGGAACTTGAACGGCGACGGATACGCGGCGCCCGTCTTGCGTTCGGTCCGCAAGTTCTCGTTCGGCAACATCTGCCCGGCGTACTTTGCCAGCGACGGTTTGGGGTCGAACGTATCAACGTGCGATGGCCCACCATTCATGAAGAGGTGGATCACATGCTTCGCGCGGGCCGGAAAGTGAGCGATCTTCGGCGCCATCGGATTGGTAAAGTCGGAACTCGTCGCCGCCGCGCCCGGCTCCGCCACCAATCCCGCCAGCCCGAGCATCCCAAAGCCAATCCCCGACCGGCGCAATAATTCGCGCCGCGAGAGGAGACTGCCGTCTGGGTAGTGTGGAAGTGTCATAGAAAATTCGGTTTCCAAGCTGCGACAAATCGTCGCATTCTTTTTTCTGTAGCCGGGGTCTCTGACCCCGGAGAATCTTCGAGCGGCTCACCGGCCTCACAGAGGCCGGCTACAGAATCAAAAGGCTCTTTCTCACTCTTCAATCCACAAACAAAAACTCATTCGTCATCAGTAGCGCCTGCGCACAGCGCTGCCACGGGTCGAGCGCGCCGGCGGCTTCGCCCGGCTGCGATTCAACCGCCGCGACAAATTGCGTCGCCAACTGCACCTCGTCCGCTGTCGCCTCGCGAGCGAGCGCGGCGCGGTACAACGCCTGCGCTTTGGCCGGCGCGTCGGCGGCCGCCGTCACTTCGCTCCGAGCCGCCAGCCCCTTGGCCTGCTCGACGACGAATGGCGAATTCATCATAAACAGCGCCTGCTGCGGCACGGTCGTCTGCGGGCGTTGCGGCGTGCTGACGTCGGGACTGCTGAAGTCGAACACCCGGAAAACGCCGGGCAAATCCTGGCGGTCGATAAACGCATAGACGCTTCGTCGCGTGCTGTAGGGCTGCGCCCAAATGTCGATCGAGCGGCCGTTCAGCTTCGTGTCGAGCCGGCCTGCCGCGGCCAACAGGCTGTCTCGCAGCGCCTCGAAATCGATCCGGCGGCGGTTCGCGCGCCACAGCAGGCGATTATCGGAATCGACCGCGTGGCACTCTGGACGATCCGCGCTCGACTGCTGATACGCGCTCGAGAGGACGATCCGCCGATGAAGCTTCTTGAGCGACCATCCCTCTTCGACAAACTGCGCTGCCAGGTAATCGAGCAATTGCGGATGCGTCGGCGGTTCGCTCCGCAGGCCGAAATCCCCCGGCGTGCGGACAATCGCCGACCCAAAATGCTCCATCCAGACGCGGTTCACCATCACCCGCGCAGTGAGCGGATTCTGAGGGCTGCTGATTCGCTGGGCCAGTTCGAGTCGGCCGCTCCCTTGCTCGAACGGTTTGCCGTCGTCGCCCGCCAAAAATTGCACAAAGCGGCGCGGAACTTCCT
>DASXPZ010000145.1:0-2169 GCA_036493275.1 Pirellulales bacterium | reverse complement strand
GGACATTTGAAGAGCTACCTAAACCGGACATCTATAAAAGCTATCGACACAAGCTGGTTACGATTCAAAGTGATGGCCAGTATGCTGCGATTCGACGAATCGACTTGTCGGGAAGCGCGAGAGCACCGGTGCATCGGGCGTGGCCGTTGGTGAGCGTCGCGAGCGTGGCGACGAGGTCGCTGGCGAACAGCGCCTCCTGCTCTGCGGCGGCCGGGCGTGAGCGCGGCGGATCCCGGCCATGTCGTCGAGGATATGGCGATCGGCGCGGCCGAGCGCGGCGCCAGCAGCGCGGCATGGGCGGTGACGGCGGCGAGCCGCCTCTCCAGTGTCGAAACCGCCGCGCGGGGCAGGCCCTGGCCTCGGAGGCCGCAGCAAGGAAAAGCCCGACCCCCCGCGGATCGGGCTCTCGAGGATCGAAACAGCGGCGGCGGCAGAAGCGTTCGAACTGCCGCCAGTCGGAACATAGGCTAGGGAGGTGTTGGCGCTGTTTTTCCGGGCGGTGTAGTCGCGCGCGGTCTGCGTCCGTTCGGCGAGCGCGGGGGAGGGGACTCCGGCGGCGAAAACCGGCACCCGATCAGGTGCGACTCGCAGCGCCGGCGGACGGCAGCTTCAGGACGCCGGAAGCGTCATTTTCGGGCATTTCGGGCGGCGACACGGTCTGTTGTGGCTTGTTCATTGGGGCTGATTTTGACCCGAATCAGGTTTGCAGTTCATGATTAGATTCTAGTTCTAGTAAACGCTCACCCAGGTCAACCGATAGCCTTGCGTTCCTACCAACTGATCGAATTGTCGCTGGTACTCCTGCGGGGTCATGCCGTGCCGGGCGACGAAGGCAGGGGCGGAAGCCTTCTCCCAGATGGCGGCGTAGCGATCCTCTCCGCGCACTTTGTAGCCGACGACCAGTTTGAGACGGAAGCCTTGGCCGACCCATCGATCGAATTGCTGTTGGTACCCCTGCGCCGTCAAGCCGCTGCGGGCGATAAAGGGCGGGCAGTCGTTCTTTTCCCAGAGGGCCGCATAGCGCTCCTGCCCGCCGGCTTCGTAGCCGCTCACGTCGGTCAGGCAATATCCCTGCTGCCCGACCAGCTGATCGAGCTGCTGCTCGAGATCGCCTGCAGTCATTCCGTGCCGAGCGACAAAGGCGGGTCCAGGCGATTTGTCCCAGATCGTGGCGTAGCGATCCTCTCCGCCCACAGTGTATCCGTCGACGAGCTTCAGCCGAAAGCCATCCCCGATCAATTGATCAAATTCCTGCTGATACTGCTGCGGCGTCAGGCCGACGTGCGCCACGAAAGCCGTGCAGTCCTTCTTCTCCCAAATCGCGGCGTATCGCGCCTGTCCGGCGACCTCGTAGCCGCTCACATCGGTGAGGCAATATCCGCGTCGACCTACCAGCTGATCGAACTGCTCCTGGTACTCCTGTGCGGACAAACCGTGCCTGGCGACGAAATCGGAACCGCCTGGCTTCACCCAAATCGCCGGGAAGTGCGGTTCTCTCTCGTCAACCCGTCCCGCTTGGTTCGAAGTGGGCGGCGACGGCGGGTTGACGGGCGCCACCGACAAGTTCGCCAACCGCGTCTTCTTCAGCTCGGCCATCCGCGCCTTCGCCCGCTCCTTCAGGGGGCCGTCCGGCAAGCCCGCCGTGAGTGTCGCGATAAAATCAGCGCTGGCCGCTCCGTCGATCAGCGCCGAAAGCGCGGCGTCGGACGCTGCGGGCGCGGCCGTCATGCATTCGCGCGAAAGACAGGCGCGACCCAACACCTCGTCGTAATAGGCGGGCGTTTGCTCGTGATCGACCGAAGCGGCCAACGCGTGCGTATTCTCCTGGCTCGCCTTGATCGCGTCGATCAGCGGCAAGTCGGCGCGCAGCGCCGGCACCAGGGTGCGCGTGAACACGCTGTTGGGATCTTTGTCGGCTTCCGAGAGACGATCCAACGCGCTCTGATTGTCGCCCGCGGAATAAATGACGAAACTGCCGGCGACGGAGACCGGCCTGAGGCCGCGGGAGAGGGCATAGCCCCTTTGCCCCTCGGGGGGATGAAAAGGATTCTCGCGGCAGGCGTCGATGATCGCCACCTTCAACGCCGCCCCCTTGCGTGTGAGATCGTCCAGCACGCCGTTGGCGCCGTTGTGGATGGGCAACGAGACGCGAGTCAGGAATTCCTGAGT
>DASXPZ010000144.1:0-5149 GCA_036493275.1 Pirellulales bacterium | reverse complement strand
GGCCACCGCGGCTGGTGCACCTATCGGGCCGACAGCGAGAAATACGAAGTCGTTTCGCTCGACGAAACGCCGCCGGAGATCGGCTGGTTTGTGGCGACCGATAATCACACGCTCGACAGCGTCGACTTTTCGATCTTGCATTACGTCAAGGGAAAGGTGTGCGACGACTCGACCGGGACCGACCCGCACGGCGACGAGCTCCATTTCTATTTGCACAGCCCATCCGACGCCACCTGCCCGAACGTGAAATACGGCGCGATCCTGCCGTATCACACCGACCCCAACGGCCGGCTGGTCGCCGACGGCGCTTATTTGGATGACTATCGCGGCGCGAGCAAGCAGCACATCGGGCCCGTGGCGACGATCCCCTTTGGCTGGGCGCTGTGCGACGGGACGAACGGCACGCCCGACCTGCGGAGCCGGTTCTTGCTGATGGCCGCCGGCGACGCCGCGCTCAACGCCAATTTCGACGACCAGGGCCACGGCGACGAGATCGGCGCCACGGGCGGGACGAGCGGACACAATCACTTTGATTCCGACAATCTCGATGAGGAACCAGTGGCCGGGCAGTTGCACCATTACCGCGACGAGAGCCCCGACCTGATTACCGACGACACGCAGCTATTGATCAACGCCTCGCCTGGCCAGCAGTTGACTGTCGACGCCACGGCCGAATTCGACGGGACCGTGACGCTCAGCGGCTATACCGGCTACGCCAAGGCCTACCCCGGCATTGTTTGCGAGGGGGGCAGTACATCGCACGAGGATCACAACCATGTGATGACGACAGGCTGGGGTGGGGACGCGCTGCTATGCGCGAGCGGCGACAAAGAGTTCGATATTTTCGGCGACAACTTCCGCATTATCTGGACTGGCCCTCAGGCGCACATTCCCGGTGATCCCTGCGACACGCCTGTTACCTTTACACAAACGCATACGATGATTGATCCCGGCGGCACGTATAACCCCTACACGCCCGGCAGCGACGATTACGTTTACATTGCCGGCGGACTGCCCGCGGCGGGCCATCGGCACCCGCTGCCGGACGACGCCACGGTGGAAGGGGACATCACCGTCACGGCCACCATTCTGGCCAGCGTAATCGCCACGGCGCTGTGGATCGAGGACGTCACGCATTACGAGGGGGACGCCGGGCACTACAACTACCACTACCACGGCCTGGTGATCGACGACCACCAACTGCTGCCCGCGAACCATATCCCGCCGTACTACGCGCTGGCCCAGATCATGCGGGTGAGTTGAGGGGGAGAAGAGATTTTACCGCCGAGACGCCGAGGCGCGGAGCGGGCGGGAAGCCCCGCCGGGCTGTGCAGTGCTGCCGCACTGTTGACGGTAGTCCGCTCGCGTTGCTCGCTGGATCGAACGGAGTGGGCGGCGCGAAGTAAGAACCCGCGGCTAGCGCCGTGCGGCTCATAGGAGGAAGCGACCAACGGGAGCGGACCATTGATTCAGCGTGGTAACGTTGCATCCGCAGCCGGGCGGTCCCGGCCGTCCGTAGCGACGTCGCCGCGACGCTGCATGAGGTAGCAGCGTTCGTGAACGTTTCGGAGGCGTCAGTTGCAAATAGATACAGAGCGAAACGACGTTTTCCATTGATTGGGCCCATCAAGCCTCGCCTATCCCTAGACAAACTAAACGAAGGAATCAGCGGGGAACCGTTGAACTAAAACTATGAGACGCAGGCCTCTTTATCCGAGTCCATCGCTGGCCAGGCTTCCCGGAATGGCGGTCGCCGGAGGTAGTCCATTCCAGACGCGACGTCGCCAACTCCAATTCGATATTTTCCCGGCGGGCCAGCAACAGGCGATCGTCGCCACGCAACCGACTCGGGGCGGCGCCAAGTTCTTAGCGGCGAGCAGTCAATACCTCTCGCGCGCCGGCGACGCCACGAACTGCAATCTGTTCAACTTCCGCAACGACGGCGTGACGACGGCGTTCAGTATCGGGTTTTGGATCAAATTCGATTCCTTCACCAATACCGACACGATCATGTGCAAGGCCGTCAACGCGGCCGGCGCGATGTCGGGGAGCAATTGCGTTTGGGCTTTGCAACTTGGTGGAACCGGCAAGCGTTTGGATCTGTACGCCTCGACCGGTTCGGCGACTCCGTCGGTCACCTGGAGCCTGTCTGCGCTTTCGACCGGCGTTTGGTATTTCTTCGTGATTTCATACCTGGGATCCGGCGGCGCTTCGAAGGCGCAGTTTTACCTCGACTCGGTTCTCCAAGCGACGCCCAATAGCGCCTCCCTGCCACAATTGTTCCAGAATAACAATGCATCGACGTGTGAATTTGCGATTGGTCGCCGGACGGCGGCGACTTCGGACGGCCACACGTTTTTCAACGGGGAGTTGCAGCAAATCCATTTTCATAACGCGGTCTTGACGCAATCCGACGTGACGAACGAGTGGAACTCCGGCGCCGGAACCGAATCGAGCCAGTATGGCGCACTGGGGTCCAACTTCTCGACCAGCCGGATCGCCCAATACGACCTGGACGAGGACTCCGGGGCCGCGCGTCTCGATGGGACCACGAACCACAACGACCTGAC
Source organism: Pirellulales bacterium (assembly GCA_036493275.1). GTDB lineage: Bacteria > Planctomycetota > Planctomycetia > Pirellulales > JACPPG01 > JACPPG01. Next base: position 2,579 of record DASXPZ010000144.1, on the reverse strand, counting down.
CGATCATGCCACGGTCGCGACCAAGCTCCGCGTCATCGATTTCATCGAGAACTCCCCACACTATCTGACGTTCAAAGGAGGCGCCATTGGTCCCTCGAATGCCTCCACTCGTTCGCGCAAGCAAGAGCCTTGGATTGATCGCGACAAGTTCGGCGCCGGCAAGCATGGTATCGCATTCGACGTCAATTCCAGCACGCTTTATTGCCCGACGACGATCCTCCAGGGGCAAGTCACCGGTAACTATTTCTGGGCAGGCGTCTGGGATACGGTCGTCGACAACGAATTCTTCGAAATGAACGCCGGCGACGACACAGTGGCGACGGGGTCTTCGTATGGAAACAACCATTCGATGTTTATGGGAATGTACGGGCCGACGTCCGCCAACCTGACGGCCGGCCAATACGCGCCCATTATTCGTCCAGATGGCACCAGCATGCCGGCGCCGTTTGGCGGAGTCATCCATAACCTGAATGCGGCTCTCCCCGCCGGCGGAGCAAAGACCGGCAACTCTTATCCGCCTTCTGGAATCCCTGTTGTCATCGAACGATCGCTGATCGCCGGCTCGAACTCCGACTACCGGATTGCGCTGAACGGAGTCACACAGACGATCATCGCCGACGGCCTGACCGGCGGTCCGCAATGGTGGGACGCCTTTATTTGCAACTTCATCATGTTCGGTTACACGAATTCGAGCGCCAGCGGCTTTACGCTCGGGCGGGCCTGCTGCTTCGGACCCACCCTCAGCGACGCCGAACGATTGCACGTCAACCAAATCATGAAATCCAGCATCGGCCTTTAAGTCTTTTGTGCGACGCTGCCACGTCGGATGCTTCGATCGAGGTCAAACGTGAAGAGAGAAGTGCGCGGCGTCGTAAGTTGAGGCTTCTTGTGCCGGCGCAATGAAAGATCTAACTAGCGATTTGAAGAGTCGTCAATGCACCATCGTCCGATGACACGACTCAACTTCGAGCGGAAGCTCGCACAAAAAAGCACTAAGAAATTTTGACTTGTTTGTAGAGGAGATTCAGGATGCCGGTGACGACTGGCGCGTGGTCGGTTTCGAGCAGCCGGCTTAGCTTGTTGTGTAGAACGCGATGGCGGTTGATGGCTTCGGCGGCATGGATGGCCTTCTCGGCGGTCAGGGCTCCGCCGGTCCCCACGCGGCGGAATAACTCGTCGAAATCGGCGTCGGCCCATTTGGCAAATAGTTTCGGACGCGCCCGGATGCACTGCTTGACGACTGGATCGGTCTTGTGATCGCCCTGCCGCCGGCTGATAGTCGCTGGGCTTTGAAACAACTCGTCCGTCGAAACACCCAGTCCCGCCGCTAACTGATGCAAAGTATGCGCATGCGGTTTGCTGTTGCCGCCGCTGAGGATCCCCTTTACGGTGCGCTCATCGAGTCCGGAGCGGCGGGCAACGCCTTCGACTGTCAGGTCGAGCCTGACCATGATACGGCGAAGATTTTGGTCGAGTAGAGACATTCCAGTAGACACAAATGTGCAAAATCAGTCACAATCTTTTGTGGGTCTTTTGTGTTGCCGCGAGTACATATACACATGTATAGTAAATGCCGTAAGCTGAGTCCAGCAAAATCTGAGAGCAATCTTGGCCGGCCTTCGCCGCCATTTCGGAGAGATGGGCGCCCATTCCGCGCGTCGGAGGGGCCGGCGATCGTTCCAACGAGGCGTGGGACTGAGTCGTCGAAGCGCGACTCGCATCTACGGTTGGGCGGATCATGACGAGAAACGACATCCCGCAGGAAGTCTTTCGCATCTGGATTGCCGAGGTTTCGCACTGGCAACCAGATTCGTGGCGAGATCTGCCCGAAGAGGCGGTGGTGCTCGAACTGGCCGAGCCAAGGTGCTTTAGCTCGGGCGAGGCCATGGCCTATATCGAAGGACACAATCGCGCGGCGATCGGCAGAAGAGACCATCGTTGGGCTGTCGCCGTGCCGGTCGTCATTGCATATCAGGGAGATCCGCGACCGGGCGAACGCATTTCTCCGCGACGCCTGGCCGCTGCCAGTTGGCGAAGTTGAAACTGCCGCAGAGCTTAAAACGCCCAAGCACGTCGAAGCGGGTGCTTTGCGACGGACCGATCGCCTTACTTCTTTTTGACGTTCTCTTTCCACGGATCTGGCCAGTCGCCCCAGCGCTTCAGATAGATGGCATAGGCGGGCGTTTCTTTGGCGCGTTCGGTGAGCCACGTCTTCGTCTCGGCGATCAGGCCCTGTTCTTCATCGAGTGAGAGCCGACCGAGCAACACGCGCGTGCGCAAGAACACAAAGTAGGTGTCGAGCACGTCGCACCGGCAATAGTCATGAATCTCCCTCAGCTTTCCCGCCTCGAAGAGGTCCTGGACCATGTCTCCTTGCACATCCATTTTGCCAGGTTTGCCGAGTAAATTGGCCGCGAGGTTCAGGCCGCCGTTGAATCGCGACGAGCCGAAATTCGTCAGCAGTTCTTGCAAGTCGAAATGGGCCTCGGTGTTGAACCGGTTGCGAGCTTGCTCGAAGCTTTTGGCCGCAATGTTGAACCAGCCCGGCAGGCTGATCCCGTATCGGAACGCGGCCAGCT
>DASXPZ010000143.1:0-8206 GCA_036493275.1 Pirellulales bacterium | reverse complement strand
AAAAACCAATGTCGAAATCGAGCTGGCTCTTGGGAAACGGCTCATTGCGGGCCGAGCGTTTTTTGGCGGGTTGAGCCGGTCGCGATTCGTCGGGAGAAGACATGGCGGTAGACTCTCAAGCTGTGGAGTATTGGAACTGCGTAGCCCCATCCCCTTATGGCCCGCCACACAAGTGGCCTGGCGAACCAACTGGCTTCAGGGCGAACGCGACCGCGCCGCGAATCCGTCATCATTGCGCCCCGCAATCCCTTGCGGCGCGCCCAATCGCTCCCATCTCTCTATCAGTAGCTTACGCGGAAGACCCGCCAGGGCAAGGGGCCGGCCCCCACCCGGCAGGAGAAAAACTTGCACTGCGAACCTAATGAATTATGACAAACCGGCGCTAACTAGCAGTCCGGGGCTGCTCGGAATGCAATCCGTTATTGGTCAACGCGACGATAGGAGCCGTAGTTTTGCTTGGCCAGGGTCTCAAGAAACAGATCGAACCCTTGTCCGGCGGCGCCAACGCCGATTCCGATCGTATAGATCGACATCCGTTTACTGCGATTCAATCGGCCAACGGCGGCCACAATGTCCGACGGCGAATCGATCTTGCCACCGTGCGGCGCGCCGTCGGTCAGCAGGTAAATCGCCTCGGCGTCGTTTTCTAGTGCCGTCTCGAGCGCATCGTACGTGGCGGTCGAGGTGTTGGGGTCGAGCGCGAGAATCCATTTCTGGGCCGCTTCCTTCATGTTGCGCTCCCCCTTCACCAACCGTCGACTCCAAATGTTGACGTGCGAGTTGAACGCAATGATGTTGAACTGCACGTCGGGCGAAAGGCCGTCGATCGTTTGAATCAGCTCGCGTTTGGCCGCCATCAGGCGCTGCCCCGCCATGCTGCCGGAGGTGTCGATTACGAACAACAATCGCTGCGCGTAGAGCGACATGCCGTAATACTCGGAGCTCCCCTGGCGGGCGACGGTGCGCGTCTCGCTCCGTTTGACGCCGAGCGGATATTTGAACGTCTTCTTATTGGCTTCCCACCAGCGTCCCCAGGCTTCGCTGTCGGCGCCGATCTTCTGGCTCGTCACGTCGGTCAGGCATTGCACCACGTCGGCGGCTACCTCGCCGTTCAAGGGAGTTTTGGCGGTGATCATCGAGATCAGCACATCGACGCCGGCGGGGTCTTCGATCTTGCCGGCGGCAGCCGCCATCGCGCGGCGGAAACCGAACTCGCGGTCGTAGGCCTTCAGTTTGAGCAGCTTTTTCAGTCGGGCGGCGTCGTCGGCCTGCGCGTGCTCGCCCAGCCCGTCTACCAGGCGCTCGGCGGCGTAGAGGCCGTCAGGACTTGCCGCCAGGTTTTCGAGCAGCGAAAGGACGTCGGTCTCGACTTCTGTCAGGTCCGAGCCCAGCAGGACCGCGAGCAGCATCGGCGTAGTATCGAGGCCGTTGCGTCGAGTGGAGTCTTTCGTGACGGTGGCGAGCAGGTAGTCGCAGATCTCCGGATCGTCCTTGAACTCCAGCAGCGTTTCGTACGCCGCCTCATGAACTTCGATCGCTTTTTCCCTGGAGAGGGTAACCATCACGAACTTCACCGCGTCGACCGTCGGGAAGCGCTTCAAGTCCTGCATCGCCTCGACGCGATCTTCGATCAGCTTTTTGTGCAGCCGCGTCTGGATCTTGGGCTTGGCCGCGCGGAATGCGTCGCGAACCTTGTCCTCCGCATGCAGCGAACCGGCGGCGCAGAGCAGTGCCGCCAGCGCAAAGGTCATCCTGACGGCAGCGAAGCGGCGGCGCATGTTCGGTTCCCCTGCGGACGATTCGCCCCTGCGACGATCCTAGGCGGACAATGTTCCGGTTGTCCCCACGGCCGGGCGAGGCAGCGTTTATTCTCTGCCCCAGCACGGTCTGCGTCAACGATTCGCTGGATTTGGCGGGTTTTGGGTCGGTAGAATGCGAGGATGCGCCCAGGGGGTCGTGCACTGAAGCCGCTTGCGGCGCTGCGCGAATTGGCAGGCCGAGATCACGAGGGAAATTGGATATTTGGCATGCGGTCAAAAGAGCCTGTCCATGACGGGTGAAGGCGAAGTCGAGACCGTTACATAGAAAAAAAGAGGACAGAAATATTTGCGTCACACATCGTAATTAGTTCTTGCCAGGACAGCAGTGACATCCCGCTTTCCAATTGCCGTCGGAACTGAAGCCGAGCCAATGCTACTGCTTCGCGATCCGGGGGGAAGCGCGGCGGCGAAACGCGGCCAGGGCAACCACTCCCACGCCCAATAAAACGAACGACGACGGTTCGGGAACTGGCGTGAAGTGGATGAAATCCGCGTAGTTCACTACGCCGGTAAACGTGGGGCCCGTATATCCGCTCAGTCCTGCCATGTTCAGCGCTTCTTGATCGGAGAAGAGCGTCAGGTGCGTGCCGTAGGCGACATTCAGCGCGGTCATCCACATGTTGCTGAGGATCGCGTTGCCGACCCAGCCGGGATGCAGCTTGTCGACGAAGAAGTAGTGATTGTCCGTAGTGCTCATCCCGGTCAAGCTGATGGGGACTCCGCCGACGGTGATGTGATCGGCGCCGTTGAAGGACTTCTCCAGGCCGTAAAAATCAACGAAGGGAATATGCTTCGAATCGGCAAAGGCCTCCAGCGCCGCGTTCACTCGCTGTTGCGAGGCGTCAAGGGTTGCGAGCACTGCAGGCGGCACAAGAGGAATGTAGGGCGCCGCTGCCGGCTCGACGAGCAAGCTGGGAACGCTCCCCAGCAGAAAGCCCTGAATGCCTGAATTGAGAACCTCGGTCGTAGCCAGTTCGATGTTGCTGATGACCGAATTCTCGAACGCCGTCAGTTGCTGCGGCGTGTCCTGGAGCAACTGCACGATATTTTGGCCGTAGTCATTGTTGCCGATCTCGAGGGTGACGACCGTGACTTCTCCGGCCTGGACGTCCTTGATGACGTGTTGCGGTTGCATCCCGGACAAAACAGTCGCGGAGGTAGAGCCGCCCACTGCGTGGACATACGGCAGAGTGGGGCCGCCGAAATTCAAACCGCGAGAATTTTGCATCATGACGGGAAACTTGTAGTCCGCGCTCTTGATCGAGGAACTGTCTCCCATGGTGCCGATACCATGCAGAATGTCCGCCCGGGCGGGGGTCGCTCCGAGGCCTATTGCAACCGCAAAAAGAAGGCTCAGCCGAACGATGACTGGCAGGCGCGGCGTCGAGAATAGCCTTTTGGCTGGGGTGAGCACAGGGTTTCTCCAGGACATTAGCGTTCCTTACTCAGAGGGGTGTCGTCTAAGGGCTCGTTCAGCGCATGCCGAGGCAATCACGCCAGTCGGCTATAAGGTACAACCCAGCGGGGGACTTCGCGCTACAAAGAAAATTGAAAATCGGCCGGAAAAGGAGGCATAGAACGCCTCTGTCCCCGGCCGGCCCCGCATACAGGGACGCGAGGTGGCCGGCCATTGTCGGACAACTAACCCGCCGCCGGCTGGTCATACCGCTGCAAGATCTCAATCTCCGGGATGCCGGCGATCGGCGCGAAACCGCGGTCGGCAATGTTCGCCCCCAGCCGGGTTACGTGGCGGAAGTACGAGTCGCTCGGCCGTTCGCCCGTCAGCTTATAGCGCAGGTCCCAACAGGCGACGTCGCCCGCCGCTTGGATCATCGGGTCGAAATGGCGGCCGGCGTAGAGGGCCGTGACCAGCATCGTGACGCCGTTTTGCACGCGGAGCGAAAGCTCGGACATCCGGCATTGCCGGTCCGCCAATTGCAATTGATGCTTCCGCATGGCGCCGCTGATCTCGCGCGCCATGCCCGAGAGTAAATCAATTGCGAAGTCCGCGTGCGCGGTCAAACCTTCGGGCATCGTCGGTAGAGCCTCGCAACTGCGCAGGCCGAATTTCTGCCCCACCATCCAGCGTGCGTACGGCACAAGCGCCGGCGCCAGACGCCGTAGGTGCGTGGGATTGGTCAGGCTGGGCTGGCGAACGCCGAGATCGACCAGCGCGCGGCCGATCGGCTCGAAGAACTGCTTGCCGTGCTGTTTGACCAGCGACTTGAAGAAGGCCATCGCCAGCATTTCGCCTTCGCCTTCATAGATGCACGGCGCCAGGTACTCGTGCGTGTTGTCTCCGAACAGATGGCCGTGCAAGAAGGAGCGGCCGCCGTGCGTCTTCATCAGGAACTCGATGGCCGCTTCTTTATGGACCTCGCTGCCGAAGATCTTGGCGATCGTGCATTCCATCTCGCCTCGGTAGCCTTCGTCCAATAGCCACGAGCACCAGGCGACCAGCGCGTCGCAGGCCACGATCGATCCGGCCAGCCGGCCGATGCGCCGCCGCACCAGCTCGCGCTTCACGATAGCCTGGCCGTACGTCTGGCGATAACGGGCCCAGGGGAGCATGCTTCCCAGCATCACGCGCATTCCGCCGGAGGAATTCGCGCAAACCGCCACGCGCCCGCGGTTCAATCCGTGATAGGCCACGGTCAGCCCGTTGCCAAACTTGGGCCGCAGCAGGTTCTCTTTGGGGACGCGGAAGTCACAGAACTTCAGCCCGTTGTTGTACGAGTGCTTGAGCGCGTAGAGTCCGTAACGGACCATCTGGAAATGTTCGTCTTCTTGCGGCAAGTCAACCAGCAGCACCTCGGGGCGATCGTCGATCATGCAGACTAGCGCGATCACGCGGCCCGGAATGGCGTTGGTGATGAACAGCTTCTCGCCGTTGACGACGTAATGATCTCCGTCGAGCACCGCGCGGGTGCGGAGCGCGGTAAGGTCTGAGCCTGCGCCCGGCTCGGTGAGCGCGAAGCCGGAGATCCGTTCGCCGCTGGCCAGCATCGGCAGCCATTTGCGTTTTTGTTCGGGCGTTCCCATTCCTTGCAGCGGATCGACCGCGCCGACGGCGCCATGGATGCTCCCCAGCCCAGCGAGCGTAGGGAAGACCGTGGTGACGCGCGTCAGAAATGGCATGAAGACCGACATCGGCGCGGCATGGCCGCCATACTCTTTGTCGACCAGCATTCCCCAATAGCCAGCGGCGCCAAGTTCGCTGAAGACGTGGGGCAGTAGCTTGTGATGCTCGTTGAGTAGCGTGCCGGCCGTGATGTGCCGGCGAATGATCGCCAGCGAGTCTTCCATCGTCCGATAGCAGGCGGCCGTGGGCGATGGCGGCGGCGAGGACAGAAACAGTTCGAGCGGAAACTTATGCTCCCACACTGCGCGATGGATTGGGCTGGCCGAAGTTTGATATCGCGCGTCGAAGAATGATTCGAGCTGTTCGTCGGCCCGATCCATCGCCCCGGTCTTGCGAGCTTCTTCCGCGCTCTTGCCGCCGAGCTTCAAGGAGGTCTCGACGAAAGTCTCTTCGGACTCTTCCGGCGATTTGGTCTGCGACATGACAATTCTCCGATGCGTGGGGGGATCACGACTTGCGGCGACGAATTAACTTATAGCAGAGCAAAGATCGCAGGGCCAAATGACTCGCGATATTCTCGCTCGATCATTATTCTCGCTCGATAATCATCGCCACGGCGTTGCCGCCCCCCAGGCAGAGCGATACCAGGCCGCGCTGCAGGCCGCGGTCGGCCAGCGCATAGAGCAGCGTTACCAGCACCCGCGCTCCGCTGGCGCCGATCGGGTGCCCTAGCGCGATCGCGCCGCCGTGAACGTTCGTTTTCGCCGGGCTGAGATCAAGCGGTCGCATGCAGGCCAGGCACTGCGCGGCGAAGGCCTCGTTCAATTCCACCAGGTCGATGTCCTTCATCGTCAGGCGGGCTTTTTCGAGAACTTTGTGCACCTCGGTCACCGGCGCGATGAAGATCTCCTTTGGCGCCACGCCGCTGGTGGCTGTCGCCACGATCCGCGCCTTCAGCGGCGAGCGAACTTCGCGGGCGATCTCGGCGCTGGCGACCACCAGAGCCGCCGCGCCGTCGCTGATCTGCGAAGCGTTGCCGGCGGTGACCGTGCCATCGGCGCCGAACGACGGCCGCAGCTTGGCCAGCGCGTCGAGCGACGTGTCGGCCCGCGGGCCTTCGTCCCGGTCGACGCGGACGTCTCCTTTGCGACCGGAAATGATCACCGGCGTGATTTCATCGTTGAACTTGCCGGCCGCCGCCGCGGCGACCGCCCGCTTGTGACTCTCGACGGAGAACTGGTCCTGATCGGCTCGGCTGACGCCGCGCGTGGCCGCGATATGATCGGCCTCGACCCCCATGCCGACGTCTTCGAAGGCGCACCACAGGCCGTCGGTTTGCATCGAGTCAAGCGCCGTCTGCGCGCCGAACTTCCAGCCTTCGCGCGCGCCGGTGAGCAGGAATGGCGCGCGGGTCATGCTCTCCATGCCGCCGGCGATGACGCACTGCGCGTCTCCGGCGCGAATCGCCTGCGAGGCCAGCGTCACCGCTTTCAGTCCGGAGCCGCAGACTTTGTTGATCGTGAGCGCGGCCACAGTGTTCGGCAATCCTGCGCCGAGGGCCGCTTGACGGGCCGGCGCTTGTCCTAACCCCGCCGGCAGAACGCAGCCCATGATCACTTCGTCGACGCGCTCGACCGGCAGGCCGGCGCGGCGAACGGCCTCGCCGACGGCAATCGCCCCCAGCTTGGGCGAAGGAACCGCAGCCAGGCTACCGAGCAAGCGACCAATGGGAGTGCGACAACCGGCCAGAATGTAAGCGTCGGACATGACAAACCTCCGGATCGAATCGTGGGGCGCGAACGGAAGCAGATCATTATATCGCGCGCAACGACGATTGTGACCGGAGGGGCCGTGGCTCATCAGGAGAACGGCAAGTCGCGATCCGCCGTTTGGAATTCTGTGGCTGGCCTCTCTGAGGCCGGTCTTTGTCGAGCTACTCCGAGGTCTCAGACCCCGGCCACAGTACTTTGCAGTTCTCCTGCGGGGCTCAATTCAATTTCCGGAAACGTCAGCCCGCGGATACTTTGACGTGTTCCGTCGGAGCCGGCTCTGCGATTCCGGCCGCGGCGCGGATCTGCGCGATGTAGCGGTTCAACAATTGCTGCGCCGTAGGGGCTGAGAAATGGAGGCGGTCGTAGTTCATGATCATTGCCAGCCGTCCGGCGTAGGTGACAAAGGTCAAACCGATCGACGTGAAGGCGCGGACCGGCGGCGCCGATTCCAACGCTTCGAGCACCAGATCGCCCGCGATGATCTTGCCGTCGACGCGCGGCAACTGCGTTTCGATCAGGCCCTGGCCCATGTTGCTCAGCACGGCGGTGGCGTAGCAGCGATTGGAGCGTGACAACAGCTCCATTCCACGAGGAAACAAACCAAACAAACCGACGCAACGGACAAAAGCCACGCCCAGCCGCCACGTCTTCAGATACCACATCTCCCAATTGATCGAGCTCAGCAAGATGCGTCGATTGCGATAGATCCCCAGATGACGGTCGACAAAGACCATCGCCACGACGTTGGTCGCCGGCAGATCTTCGTCGCCGGGGACTCGCAGGCTGACCGGGCTCATCACTCGCATCAGCCGTCCCGATTTGCCGGTGGAGTGCAACTCATTCCAGGCGTCCATGGCGACAAACAGATCTCGCAACATCAGGTCGTTCAGGGTTACCCTCTGCCGACGGGCGGCGTCCCGAATCTGTTTCGTTTCTTCCAGACTGAACGTGTGCGTGGGATAATCGAGCAGCACTAGACGCTCGGCCGTAGTTTCGATCGGAATCTCAGGGGTCTTAAGCGGTGTCGGTCGCAACAGAAAGAATGTCACCAACCCGGCGATGATCCCCCAAATCTCCAGCGGCAGCCGCATCAGTAGTCGCCACCAGTTGAGGCCCAATCGGGCGCGATCGGGCAATTTGTCAGTTCGCACCGCGCGCCAACTGCTGACCGTGTCTCTGCCGCAAGCTTCGGCGTCGTAGGCGCAGAGCAAATCTTCGAGGAATCGATACGACCCAATGCCGTCGGTGGTGCAGTGTTGGTACTGCACGCGCATCTCGGTCCAGTCCTTGCCGGTGCGAACCCAGATGCGCAGACCGTTTTCCTTGCGTATATCGATCTGTTCGCTGCCCGGAAAGCGCAACACGGTGTCAAGATCGGCGATATCGAGATAGACATCGTCTTCGTTGGGGATCCATTCGGCGTGGCGCGTTGGCCCCACCACACGCGCGCAAAACAACGGATGCCGCGCCAAAGTTCGGCGCACAGCCCTGCGAAAAGCCGCTTCGTCGAAGTGCCCGGAAAATTTCAGGCG
>DASXPZ010000142.1:0-8951 GCA_036493275.1 Pirellulales bacterium | reverse complement strand
ACGCGGTCGCCGCGCTGACGCTGATCGCCGGCCAGAAGGCCGCCATCACCCGCAGCCGCAAGTCGATCGCCAACTTCAAGCTCCGCGAAGGGATGGAGATCGGCTGCAAGGTCACGCTTCGCGGCTTTCGGATGTACGAGTTCCTCGATCGATTGATTTCGCTGGCGCTGCCGCGAGTTCGCGACTTTCGCGGACTCAGCCCCACGGCGTTCGACGGTCGCGGCAACTACAGCCTGGGCCTGGCCGAGCAATTGGTCTTTCCGGAGTTGAATCCAGACAAGTTCAACCGCGTGCAGGGGATGAACGTGACGATCGTCACCAGCACGCACAAAAACGACGAAGCGCGGGAGCTGCTCCGATTGTTGGGCATCCCGTTCAAGCAGGAAGAGAAGCCGCAGGGGCGCGCCGGCGCCGCCTGAGAGGCGTTTTTTGGATTGGCTTTCCCGCGGATCGACGCGGCGGGGCAAGCGGCCAGGATGGATATTTTGAGGGGGGCGGCCGGAAGTCGGCTTTGCAGCCTCCGCAAGCAGTGCGTAACGCAGTTCATTACAGGACAACCGATGGCAAGTAAGTCAAAGATCGCCAAGGCCAAGCGCGTGCCGAAGTTTTCGACTCGTCGCGAGTCGCGCTGCAAGCTTTGCGGCCGACCTCGCGCCGTGTATCGCAAGTTCAGCATTTGCAGAATTTGCGTGCGAAAGTTGGCCGACCAAGGTTTGATCCCCGGATTGAAGAAGGCGAGTTGGTAAAGGGACCTATACGACTATGATGACCGACCCTATCGCCGATATGCTCACCCGCATCCGCAACGCGGTCCGTGTAGAACGGCCCGTCGTGGAGATGCCGCTATCGAAAGTGAAGCGCGGCCTGGCCGAAGTGCTGAAGCGCGAAGGCTACATTTGGGACTGGGAAGAGCTCGACCAGCTCCCGGCGCGGCAACTCCGTCTCCACTTGAAATACGGCCCGAATGGCGAAATGGTCATTCGGCACATCAAGCGCGTCAGCAAGCCGGGCCGACGAATTTATAGCGGCGCCGATAGCTTGCGGCCGGTCCTCAATGGGCTGGGGATTTCGATCATCAGCACCAGCCGAGGCGTGGTCAGTGACCGTGAAGCGCGCCAGCGAAATCTCGGCGGCGAAGTTCTTTGCGAACTCTGGTAATGGCAAACCAACGCCAGGCCGATCGAATTCGGCCGCGCGTTAAAGCTTAACAAGGCAGTAGATCATGTCTCGGATTGGAAGAAAACCTGTCGCGGCCCCGGCCGGCCTGAAGATCGACGTCAGCGGCAAGCGGATCGCCGTCGAAGGCCCCCAGGGGAAGCTCGATTGGACGTTTCCTGAAGGCGTTGACGTCGCCTACGACGAAAAATCGCGGCAGGTCGTAATCAGCCGCAAGGAAGACAGCCGCCAACTCCGCGCCCTGCACGGGCTGACGCGCTCGATGATTCAGAACATGGTCGACGGCGTCAGCAAGGGCTACGAGAAGAAGCTCGAAATCGTCGGCGTCGGTTACATCGGCTCCATCCTGGGGAGCGTGCTGCAGTTGCGGGTTGGCTTCGCCAACGAAATCCAAAAGCCGATCCCCGCCGGGCTGAAGGTCACCTGCCCTGACCAGACGCACATCGTCATCAAGGGCATGGACAAGCAAAAAGTTGGGCAGTTTGCCGCCGAAGTACGCGCCGTCCGCAAGCCGGAGCCTTATAAAGGTAAGGGAATCCGCTACGATGGCGAAGTCGTCCGTCGCAAGGCAGGCAAGGCCGTAACGAAGTAACAAGAGAGCGCGTCCATCGCGCTGAAATGCGTCGCGCTGCCTAGATCACTGACATTATGCGTTCGCCGGCCGCCCGCGCGGCGGCGTGAGAAGAAGTTCAAAGAGCGGAAGTCGAGTCATGAATCACGAAAAGTCGGTTAGTGGTCAGCGGATGCGTCGGCGGTATCGCGTTCGCAATCGCATCAAGGCGGACGCCACCCGTCCGCGGCTGGTGATCTTTCGCAGTCACAAGCATACCTACGCCCAGATTATCGACGTGGACGGCGCCAACACTTTGGCGGCCGCCAGCACCGTGCAAAAGGATCTCGGATCCGAATTGAAATATGGCGGCAACAAGGCGGCTGCGCAATCGGTCGGTCGCGAGATCGCCAAGCGAGCCTTGGCCGCCGGCATCAAGGACGTCGCCTTCGATCGCCGCGAGTATCAATACCTGGGTCGCGTCGCCGAGTTGGCCAAAGCCGCCCGCGAGGCCGGCCTGAACTTCTAAGTCCAAGTCAAATAGAGACCACACAGTACATTAGTATTGAAACCTGCCACTCGCGTCACAGCCGACTAATCGGTTGCGATGATTGAGCCTGGCGCAGACGGGAGCGAATGTGTCCTCAGCACCATCATCTAATAAATCGCGCGGCGGAGGCGGAGGCGACGGCGGCTCTGGCCGCGGTCGTGGCGATCAATCAAGGGGCCGCGGCGGTGATCAATCGCGTGGTCGCGGCGAGCAACGCAGCGACCAGATCGAAAAGGTCGTGCAGATCCGCCGTTGTGCCGCCGTGGTTAAGGGGGGGCGTCGCTTCAGCTTCTCGGCCATCGTCGTCGTCGGCAACGGCAAGGGGAAGGTCGGCTGGGGTTACGGCAAGGCCAACGAGGTTCCCCCCAGCGTCGAAAAGGCCACCAAGGACGGCGGCCGCAAGATGATTGACGTCGATATCGTCAGCGGCGGAACCATTCCGCACACCATCGAAGGGCACTTCGGCGCCGCGCACGTGATCCTGGTGCCGGCCAGCGCGGGCACCGGCGTGATCGCGGGCGCTAGCGTCCGCGCCGTTTGCGAAGCCGCGGGCATTCACAACATTTTGACCAAGAGTTTTGGCTCGACGAATCCGGCGAATCTGGTGAAAGCCACGATCGGCGCGTTGGCCAATCTCCGTACTCGGCAGGAAGTCGAACGCCTGCGGGGAGTTTCGCTGGTATGAAATTAAATGACGTCAATCGCGGTATCCACAAGCACAAAAAGCTCAAGCGAGTCGGTCGCGGCATCGGTTCGGGTCATGGCAAGACCTCCGGACGTGGGCATAAAGGACAGGGCCAACTGGCCGGTTGGACCAGTCACCCGGCGTTCGAAGGTGGGCAGTTCCCGGTTTCGCGGCGCGTCCCCAAACGCGGCTTCAACAATAAATTTGCGCTCGTCGTGAAGGCGGTCAACCTCGGCCAACTCGATGAGGCGTTCGATAGCGGCGAACAAGTTACCATCGAGAGTCTTGCCGAACGGGGAGTCGCCAAGGGGCGGTTCGACGTCCTCAAGGTCCTCGGTGACGGCGAACTGACCAAAAAACTGAAAATCTCCGCCCATCGCTTCAGCCAGTCGGCCCTGACCAAAATCGAGATCGCCGGCAGCGAGGCGATCGTGCTGCCGGGCAAGGCGCCGGTCGTGAAGGGTGAGCGCAGGACCAAAAAGAAGAAGCCAGCCGGCGAATAGAGGCTGCGCCAGTTGAGTTGGGTCGGTCGAGTTGGGCCGTTTCGGATCGGGCAATTCGAGATCGGACCAGCCCGCAGGAAAGCCGGACTGGGGGGGTAGGGGCTAGGATCAGCCTAGACCGGAAATTGTGCCTCCGGCAAGATAATCCACAACAGGCCCATTGCGTTCGACTCTGCTTGCCTATCCAATTTTCTGTCGGCGTCGCGATGGATCGACGTTAATTCCTGCCGGCGCGGAGCGCCGGCGAAACCGTTAGCAGGACGGAGCGATCTATGTGGGAAAAAATCCGCGTCGTCTTCACCATCCCCGAGCTGCGGACCAAGATTCTGCTCACGCTCGGGCTGCTGGCGATCTATCGTGTTGGCTTCTGGATTCCGCTTCCGGTGGTCGACTCGTCGAAAATGGCGCAGTACTTCAGCGCGCAGGGGTCCACCAGCCTGGGTGGCATGCTGGAGCAAGTCGCCACGTTCAGCGCCTCGCAGTTAGACCAGGCCACGATCTTCGGCTTGGGGATCATGCCCTATATCTCGGCCTCGATTATATTCCAGCTCCTGAGCAGCGTTTGGAAGCCGCTCGAAGAGTTGAAAAAAGAGGGTGAAAGCGGCCAGAAGAAGATCAACGAGTACACGCGCTACGCCACGGTCTTCTTGTGCGCGGGCCAAAGCTGGTTTTACGTGCGTTATTTGGTGACGCTCGGATTCATCCGCGCCGAATTTCTGAACGGCGACGGCGGTCTCTATTTCAGTTGGTACATTGTCGCCGTGATGACGATGACGGCCGGCACCGTCTTCTTGATGTGGCTCGGCGAGCAGATCGATGAGTTTGGCATCGGCAACGGGATCAGCCTGCTGATCATGGCCGGCATTCTGGCTCGCATGCCCCAGGCCGGCTACAAGCTTCTCAAGCCGATGTTCGAAGGAGGCTGGAAAGGGATCTCGCTGGGCGGGGGCGCCGGTGGGATGGGGGTCGAAAAGCTGATCGTTCTGATCGCCCTGTTCGTCGCCGTGATCTGCGGCGTGGTTTTCATCACGCAGGGACAGCGTCGCATTCCCACGCAAAGCGCCAAGCACATTCGCGGTCGCCGCGCTTATGGCGGCACCAAGCAATATTTGCCCCTCAAAGTGAATCAGGCCGGCGTGATGCCCATTATTTTCGCCAGCAGCTTGCTGCTGTTTCCGGGCCTGGCGTTGCGTTGGCTGGCTGGCGTCTTCCCGAACAACGCCATGCTTCGCGATATCGAGTACGCGTTCACCCGGCATGACGCGTTTCTTTACAACGCGATGTACGTGCTGTTGATCTTCTTTTTCTGCTACTTCTGGACGGCGATCTCGTTCAATCCAAAGGATGTGTCGGACAATTTAAAGAGTCACGGCACGTTCATACCGGGCTATCGCCCTGGCAAGCGAACGGCCGACTACCTGGAAAAAGTGATGGTGCGGATCACATACGTCGGCGCCGGCTTCCTGGCTCTGGTCGCCATTTTGCCCACGATCGTCTCCAACGGCGTGGGGATCGATTACGCAATCGCCAGCTTTTACGGCGGCACCGGACTGCTGATTGCGGTGAGCGTGGCCTTTGATCTGGTGCAAAAGATTGACAGCCATCTGGTGATGAGAAACTATCGAGGCTTGCTGGAATAACGCGCGGCGCCCGTGGACCGGCGCCAATTGAGCAACCGCCGATTGAGCAGCGCAGTGCGCCAGAAACGAACTGGCGGGGGGACGAAAACGGCAATGAGAATCGTCTTCATCGGCGCGCCAGGCGCAGGCAAGGGAACCCAAAGCGAGCGGCTTGTTCAATTGTTGGGCGCGACGCACCTCTCGACCGGAGACATGCTCCGCGAGGCGCGCGAGCGAAAGACGACGGTCGGCCTCGCCGCGCAGGGGTATCTGGCTGCCGGCAAGCTGGTGCCTGATTCGGTCGTGGTCGACATTATTCGAGATCGCTTGCAGATGCCCGACTGCCAAGGCCCGGTGATCTTCGACGGATTCCCCCGGACGGCGGAGCAGGGCAAGGCGCTCGACGAGCTGTTGGAGGATCGCGGCACGCCGCTCGATATGGTCGTCGAGCTGCGCGTGGCGGACGACGAGGTGATGCGGCGTCTGACCGGTCGCGGACGCTCGGATGACACACCCAGATTGATCGCCGAACGGCTGCAATCATATTGGAATCAAACGCGGCCGTTGTTGGACTATTACGCCCGCAAGGGGATCTTGGAAAGCGTCGATGGCCAGGGCGGGCCCGACGAAGTATTCGCACGGATTGAAGCGGCGATCGAGCGGCGCCGGTCGAAGATATCGGGCGCCTGAGGGAGTGATACTAGCGTGGTCACGTTACGTTCGCCGCGAGAAATATCGCTGATGCGCAAAGCCGGCCTGGTGGTCTGGGAAGCCCATCAGGTAGCCGCGCGCCTGGTCAAGCCCGGCGTGACAACCGCTGAGATCGACGCGGCGATCGCAAAACTGTTTGATGAGCGCGACGCCGTTCCGCTGTTTCTGGGAGTGCCGGGCGTGGTCCCTTTTCCGGCGGTTACGTGCATCTCGGTGAATGAAGAAGTGGTGCATGGGATTCCCGGACCCAGAAAATTGGCCGAAGGGGACGTGGTGAGCATCGACACAGGCTGCCGGCTCAACGGCTGGTGTGGCGATTCGGCCATCACGCATCCGGTCGGCAAGGTCGATCCGAGCGTGATGAAGCTGCTGGACGTCACCAAAGGCGTGTTGGATCTGGCTATCCAGATGATGGGAGTCAAGCGATTTTGGAGCGAAGTGGCGGCCGAAATGGAGGCCTACGTCGTCGGCGCGGGGTTCTCGGTTGTCGAGAATTTCGTCGGTCACGGCATCGGCCGTGAGATGCACGAGGATCCGCAAGTTCCCAACTTCGTCAGCAAAAGTCTGCGCCGCAACGGCGATTTCGAGCTGCGGCCCGGTCTGGTGATCGCCGTCGAGCCGATGGTCAACATGGGAACGAAGAAGGTCAAAGGGATGCCAGACCACTGGACGCAGGTCACGCAAGACGGTCAGCCGAGCGCCCACTTCGAACATACGATTGCCATGACGGAAAACGGCCCGGTTGCGTTGACCGCCGGCCCTCCGTAGGCGCCCGAGCGCGGGCGGGTGGCGCCTGTCGGGGTTTGAATGGGAGCCCTCGGCCTGGCAAGTGGGTCGAGGGGCAAAGGGCTCTCCGGCCGCAGTTGAGAAACTGGGAAACTTGGCCGGCTGTGAAAAAAGCGTGCCAGAGGGGGCTTGAAGGACTCTGCCAAAGCGGTTTATACTAACCCGCTTTCGGCCTGTCCGCAGGGCTGTTTGTGTCGTCATCGCGGTATCTGTTTAGGGCAGAGTGCGTTTAGGGACGGGAAGGCCGAAGGAATTATGAAAATCCGCGCCAGCATCAAGCGAATTTGTGAAAAGTGCAAGATCGTCCGCCGCCGCGGGGTGGTGTTCGTCGTTTGTGATAACCCTCGCCATAAGCAACGTCAGGGCTAGTAGTTGGCGTCCCGCGGGCCACGGTTTTTGGTCTGCGGAAAGCGACTGTTGGTTCGTGCGGTTGGTCGGCTGGTGAGGGATTGATTTTAGAGAACACAAAATGCGCCCGGATCGCGAAGATCGCGTTCCGGATTGCAGACCCAGGACGCACCTTGCCTGCACGGCGAGAAGCGCCTTTTTTGGAGACCGATTCGTATGCCGCGTTTGCTCGGTGTTGATATTCCCAGCGATCGACCGACGATCATCTCGCTGACGTATTTGTACGGCGTCGGTCCGAAGGTTGCGCGGGAACTATGCCACAAGGCGGGAGTCAATCCGCAGGTCCGCGCCCGCGAGTTGGGCGAAGACGAGGTCGCGAGAATCGCGGCGCTCTTGGACAAGGACTACACGGTCGAAGGTCAACTGCGTCGCCAGGTGGCGCAGAACATCTCGCGACTGCGCGACATTGGCTGCTACCGCGGCATTCGTCATCGGCGCGGCCTGCCGGTCCGCGGCCAGCGCACTCGCACCAACGCCCGCACCCGCAAGGGCCCGAAGAAGACAGTCGCCGGTAAGAAGGGCGTCAAAGACATGAAGTAAAGGACGTGAGTTTGCCGAGAGCGTTGCTCTCGGCGGCCTGCAGTCCAATTTCCGCGGCCTTTGCAGGTCGGACGGCTAAACCAAGGGAGAGCGGAACCACGCTCAATTTTCGATGGGTAAGAGCAAGCGACGCAAGGTTCGACGCAACGTCACGCTGGGAGTCGCCCACGTGCGCGCCACCTTCAATAACACCACGGTCACCATCACCGACAGCAAGGGGGATACCCTCTGCTGGGCGAGCGCCGGGACCAGCGGCTTCAAGGGAAGCCGCAAGAGCACCCCGTTCGCCGGTCAGTGCGCCGCGCAACAGGCCGCCGAGAAGGCCTCGAAGTTCGGCGTCAAGGAAGTCGAAGTCAAAGTCAAGGGTCCCGGCAGCGGTCGCGAGAGCGCGGTCACCGCGCTGCAAGCCGCGGGCCTGAACGTAAAGAGCATTGAAGACGTCACCCCATTGCCCCACAACGGTTGCCGTCCGCCGAAGAAGCGCCGCGTTTAGCGCGGTTTCTCTGCGTGTCCTACCGATTCGAACTATACATTTTTTCACGCCATAGCTGCCGCGGCTGTTTCGCGGTGGATGGTGGCTGTCTCCTCAAGCCGCTGTCTTTCAGGGAGGCTTGTCATGCGAATTCGTTGGCGCGGGCTCGAACTGCCCAGTGTCGTTACCTGCGATCATAAAACTCTCACGTCGACATACGGTAAGTTTGTCGCCGAACCGTTCGAGCGCGGCTTCGGGGTCACCGTGGGCAATAGCCTGCGACGGATCCTGCTGTCGAGTCTCGAGGGAAGCTCGATCACCCAGATCAAGATCCACGGCGCTCAGCACGAGTTCACCACCATCCCCGGCGTTGTCGAGGACATGACGGACGTCGTCCTCAACGTCAAGTCGTTGGTGGTCAAGAACCACACCGAGTCGACGCGCGTCGTCCGCATCGAGAAGAACACCAAAGGCAATGTCACCGGTCGTGACATTCAAACCGACGACGCGATCGAAGTCATTAACAAGGATCACGTCATCGCAACGCTCACGGCGGACGTGCCGTTTGTCGTCGAGATGGTGATCGAAAACGGCCGCGGCTACGTCCCTTCGACCGAGCACACGCCGCAGTCGCAAGAGATCGGCATCATACCGGTCGACGCCGTCTACAGCCCGGTCGTCCGCGTCCGCTACGAGATCGAAGAGACTCGCGTCGGGCAAAAGACGAACTACGACAAGTTGACGATGGAAATCTGGACTAACGGCTCGATCGGCCCCGAAATGGCGCTGGTCGAATCGGCCAAGATTCTCCGCAAGCACTTGAACCCGTTCATTCAGTACAGCGAATTGGGTTCGGCAGTGCACGCCGAAGGACGCTCCGGCGGCAGCTCGGGCGACGCCTCGATCGAGCCGAAGCTGAACATGAGTCTGGCCGAGCTGAACCTGTCGGTT
>DASXPZ010000141.1:0-3495 GCA_036493275.1 Pirellulales bacterium | reverse complement strand
GACTTCGTCGAAATCTTCGTCGACGCTCCGCTCGAAGTTTGCGAAGCCCGCGACCCCAAGGGCCTGTATAAGAAAGCCCGCGCCGGCGAACTGAAGGGCTTCACCGGCATCGACGATCCCTACGAAGCGCCGACCAAGCCGGAACTGCACCTGGACGCCAACAAGAAAACGGCCGACCAACTGGCGGACGAAGTCATCGCGTATCTGGAAAAGTCGGGCAAGCTGAAGTAGGCCGGCGACACAGCGAGGTAGGGACTCTCTCTTACCTTTCTTACTGTCCGGAGAGGCTGTGAACTTTTGAACGAAGCGCAGTTTTGACTTCACCGCGCGGCGGGTATTTTTTGGTTTCGGATTTTGGCGGATCGGGCGGCGCCGCTGGTTTTGTCCCAGGCCACACGCGCGATCCGGAACCTGGAGGCGATCTTGCTGGCCCCTGCTGGGAGCCGCTACGTGCCGTTAAGTTGCCATCAGCACCTCCAAATAGCTCTGACCGCGCTGCGGACAACGCAGCTTCAGCAGCCGCAGCCAGTTGAACGCCAGCGCGGCGCCACAAGGCTTGGGCTTTGGCCTTCACCAGGCCACGCACGCGAAACTGGGTCAGCACACGATTGCGGCAGTCGGCGTGCGGGAACGCGGCGATCGCCGCGCGCTCCTTATATTTCGTCTTCCCAGCCTGCGGCTTCCCATCCCCCGGATACTGCTTCAGCCATCCGCCCAGTGAGGTTGAGTCAACGCTAAAGTCTAGGCGGCCTAGACGACGGTGTAGCCCTGCTACTGCACCAGGCCCACGGCGGAGATTCTGAACTCTCGCGAAAACGTCCTGCGTCTCATCGGCGTCTCCTTTCGACGGCATGCTGCCATCTCTCGGAGCGCCCACAAAGCATGGGGAGGTCTAAGTGCGAAACTCGAACTAAGAGTCGAAAAGGCGCGGCTTCAAATTGCGTTTCTTCGTGCGCTACGGCCGGAAACAACGCCCGGAGAATCGCGGGACTACTCGTTCCCTGGCGTCGGTTCCACATTGTCCGATGAGGATCCGCCAACCGCGATTCCCTTCACGCGCTCCATCTCGGCCTTCATCTTGGCGCTTCGCTCTTCGTCGCCTGCCAGCTCCCAGCGCAATGATTGGTAGCGGTAACCAATCACGATCGGATCCTCGTCGATCGCTTCGATCGGGTGATGATATTGTCGATAGATAGCGCGCAGCGACTGTTGCGATTCGGCCGAAAGGCTGCCGACCCCTTCTTGCAGTTTGACATTGCGCGTTAGCGGTATCACCGCTTCCGCGGCGCGACCGAACTTGAAAGTCCGCGGCGTCTTCTCGAAACCAGGCAGCATCACAGAATCTTGCTCATCCACGTGGAACGCGCCGAAGACGTGCGAAAGCTCATGCACCAGCCGAGTCGTGGCGCCGGGCACTCCCCAGCCGTCCGGGATGACAACGTACTGGCTGAAGTATTGCGTCAGTCCACGGACTTCGCCCCGCGGCCCTGCAAAACTAACGAGCGTAAAGCCTACGACCAGATCGGCGTCGCCGACAGGGACTTTGTGCAGCGAGCGAAAGGCCTCGTCCGAAGTCCTCGGCGCCTTTTTGTAGTCCCAGGAAGCGAAGCCGGCGACCTTGAACCGCAATCCAAACTCTTTTTCGAGATGCTTCGACGCGCCGTCGACGATTGCTGTGGCGCGAGATTGCCAGTCGGTATAAAAGTTTCGGTATTCATTGCCGCCGGCGACCAACACCTTCACTTCGCGCACCGCGGAAGCGGCGACGGGCCGTTTTTTATCATCCGAGGCGCCCTTTGCGCGTGGAGCCGATGCGGGGTTTGCGGATTTTGGAGAGCGAGGAACGATAACTTCCGGGCCGCGGGGGGCTGCGGTCTGTTTCCCTTTGGACGCAGCCGGAGCTTTTTGCGCCGGGCGAGGCGCCGGCCGCTCTGGCGATTGTGCTGGCTGTTGCGCGGCGGCAGGCTGCGGATGGGTGAAAACTACGCAAATCGCGATCGCGCAGATCCCAACTATTAACTTTGCCAGGGCGTTACGTTGCATACCGGCTTCATCCCAAAAGGCGCCGCCTCATAACTTTTTATAGCCTGTGGTTCCCCCGGCTCCCCCGGCGGCAGACGGAACAATCTGACGCGCGGCCACGTCGCTGAGCGCCCCCTTATTTTCTACACTTCGCAGAGACCGCCGCAAGCCAGCCGGCGACGGCTGCATTATACTTGCAATGATGTGGCCCGACTCGGAAGAAACGCAGGAATTGCTCGCCCAGGCCCGTGATGGCGACACGGACGCCCGCAATCAATTGTTGGAACGGCACCGTGAAGGATTACGGCGAATGATCGGGTTGCGGCTCGATAAAGGGGTGCAGCGCCGCGTTGACGCTAGCGACGTTGTGCAAGACGTGCTGGTCGAAGCCAATCGCAGGCTGACGGATTATTTATCCAAAGCCGGCATGCCGTTTCACGTCTGGTTGCGACACCTGGCGCGCGATCGGCTGATCGACGCCCATCGCCGGCATCGCGGCGCGGCGCGGCGAAGTGTAGACCGCGAACAAAAGCTGGGCGGCCCCGGCATCGACGATGCCTCGGCGGCCGATCTGGCGGCGCTGCTGCTCGATCGCCAAATGACTCCGGCGGCCGCCGCCACGCATCATGAACTGGAGCGACGTTTTGCCGCCGCGCTCGAAACGCTCGACGAAATCGATCGCGAGATCATCCTGATGCGACATTTCGAGCAGTTGAGCAATCAACAGGCTGCGCAGGCGCTCGACCTGACCGAACCGGCCGCCGGCATGCGATACCTGCGGGCCTTGCGCCGCCTACGGGCCTTGTTCGACGAACCAACCAAGGAGGAGCCCTCCTCATGAATCCCGGCCCGCGGCCCACGCCCCCTGCGCCAACGACTTCTGGGCCAACCACCGATTCGTCGGCCGTTTCTCCCGCGGACGCTGCGCAATCTGCCTCCGCGCACGCGGCGCAAATGGCCGATGAGCGCGACGCCCGATTGGTCGTGCTGTTGGAAGATCTCAGCGGGCAACTCCGCCGCGGCGAGCAGCCAGACGTCGAAATGGTCGCACGGGCAAATCCTGATCTAGCCGAAGAGCTACGCCGGCTATTCGCCACGTTGCTGGTGACAGACTGCGTGGCGGCTGGCGTCGAACGATTCAGTTCCCA
Organism: Pirellulales bacterium; assembly: GCA_036493275.1. Lineage (GTDB taxonomy): Bacteria > Planctomycetota > Planctomycetia > Pirellulales > JACPPG01 > JACPPG01. The sequence goes on along the minus strand of DASXPZ010000141.1, from coordinate 325 downwards.
CGATCAGCCAACGCATACGCTGGCGCCTGGCAAAGAACTTCCCGCGGTCATAGTCGCCGGCGGCGCCAGCCCACGGCGATTCGGCGATTATGAGTTGCTTGAGGAATTGGGGCGCGGCGGGATGGGCGTCGTCTATAAAGCACGGCAGATCAGTCTGGGCCGGATCGTGGCGCTCAAAGTCATGTTGCGCGGCGACATGGCGAGTGGCGCGGACCTGGCCCGCTTTCGTTCCGAGGCCGAATCCGCGGCGCATCTCGATCATCCCGGCATCGTGCCCGTCTACGAAGTCGGCGACCAGGACGGCCAGCCCTACTTCACGATGAAA
>DASXPZ010000140.1:0-3772 GCA_036493275.1 Pirellulales bacterium | reverse complement strand
ATTGCCATGTTCGAATTGGCCGCCAATTATCCGGCGGACGAACCGGTGCGGATTCGTTGTATCGCCGACGAACACGGCATTCCCTCCCGCTTTCTGGTGCAGATTCTGCTGCAACTGAAAGGGGCCGGGCTGGTCACCAGTACCCGCGGCGCCGCCGGAGGCTACCAACTGGCGCGCTCGCCCGAGACAATCTCGCTGGCCGAGGTGATGGCCGTCACGGAAGGACCTGAAGAAGACATGACCAGCAGCGCCGTGCCGGAATCGATGATCGGCAAAGTCCTGGAATCGGCTTGGCGCGAGGTGGCCGCCGTGCAGCACAAGATGCTCGCCAAGCTGACCTTCGATCAATTGGTCGACCGCGCCAAACGCCGCGCTGAGAACATGTACTACATCTGATCCGGCGTTCGAGCTGCCCCAATCGCCTCGCCGGACTCCCGCGCGGCGTCCTGGTCGTGTTGATCGTGCGCGGATGCGTCCTTTTTGCCCGATCGGGGCTGAATTTTGTGACAGGCGTTTTGCTTGTTCGGCTCGCAACTATTACACTTGTGATATCGTGAACGTCACTCGATTCGTGTAAGCGGAGCGAGCTGCGCGCCATCGCAGTTCGCCCACTCGAACGTCTTGACTCACCTATAGCCTTTCGCGCGAAGACTGCCATGCTCATCGGCATCGGATCGGATCACGCAGGGTATGCGTACAAGACCTGGATCATCGACTATCTGAAGAAGGCCGGGCATCAGATCCATGACTTCGGAACCGACTCCGAGCGGCCGGTCGATTATCCGCTCTTCATTCGGCCGGTTGCCCTGGCCGTGGCCCGTCGCGACGTGGATCGCGGCATCGTGCTCGGAGGCTCGGGCAATGGCGAAGCGATGGTCGCCAACCGCATACCAGGCGTTCGTTGCGCGGTCTGTTGGGACGTGATCACAGCCGATCTGGCGCGTCGTCATAACGACGCCAACTGCATCTCGATCGGCGCCCGCATGATTTCTTACGACACGTTCAAGGCGATCGTCAACATCTGGCTGGTCACGCCGTTCGACGGCGGCCGGCATACGCACCGCATCGAACTAATTGATCATCCGCCGGACGAGATGCTGGCTTAAGGGTCTCAGCGCAAAAAAACTAAATTGCGCACAGTGGACTACTGTGCGGGTGGGCGAACCATCGTTTTCGTCACGCCTCTCGCCGTAAGAAGAAGTAGTCCACGCATCCGGCGACGAGATGCTGCACCAGGTTGTAAAAAATAATTGGGAGCAGCACGCGCGGGTGATCCGCCAGCGCCATCGAGGCCAAGACCAGACCAGTTCCGTTGTTGTTCATGCCCAGGCCGAACATCAATGAAGCCCGATCCGGCAGGGGTGATTTGCGCCAATGGCCGATGCCCCAACCCAAAGTAAAATTCAAGACGCACAGCAGCACGGTGATCGTCAAGATCACGGATACAAAATCAGCGTCGGGATTCTCGATCGCTTCGGGCAAGGAGACGGCGGCGTTGGAATAATTGAGCAACAAGAGAATAATCGCGTTCGCGAATTTCAACATGGGCTTCGACCGCGCCACCTGCACTTCGCCGCATGCCCAGCGACTGGCAATGCCGAGCACGGAAGGGACGATTACGGCGATCGTCAAGAACCAACCGGTGCTGGCCCCTGCCAACTCGTGCAAGTCTTCGGAATAATCGCCGGTGGTCATCAAGCCCACGGCGTGCAGCGCCAGCGGCGTCGTGATCGGGCTGAGAAAAGTCGAAACGAGCACGAGACCAAGGCTCAGTGCCAGATTGCCGTTGGCGTTCTGCGCCCAGGCTGTCGATGACCCGGCGATCGGCATCGAAGCAACCAGCGCCAGACCGACCAGGATATTCTGCACTTCGTCTGGATTGTGCCAGACGCGCATCGTGTGCATCACCAGCCAAATGAAAACGATCGGCACGCCAAGGTTGGCAAGTAATCCCCAGACCAGCCCACCCGGCTCATGGCGGAGGCGCCTCAACTCGGCGAGTTCCACGCCCATACCCGCGTTGAACAGCAGAAAGCCGAGCATCAGCAGCGGCAGATGCACCCCGAAGAGGGAGGCGGAGCGAATCCAAAGCCCGAAAGCAGGAGCGAAGGCAGCAAGAAAGTACGAAGCAATCAGCAGCCAGATGAATCGCCGATGGATGAAATGCGAGACGGCGAGTGCAGGAGATTTCATTACGTTGAGTTTCCTTCCGTCCTGCGCCGCACCCAATCGACTCATCATGGGTTGATTTGGTAAATCCGTTCTGCTTCGCAGTCTTAGGCGCTTGCCTTATGGCGCCTTAGCATCGATGACGGCTTCGCAAATGGGAAGACCCGGCCTCGCCAAGTCCGCCAGTAATCGAGTCCGCCAGTGTTGAGGACGCGACAAAGAACTATCATTAGCATTTCTGATGTTGTGAGGGTCTGGACGAGACGTGCAAGTGAGCTTCCAACTCCGAGCAACCGATATGGCCACGGTCGAGACGTCCACGGCGCATCCGAGGTCGATCTGGCTTTTACCCCGGAAGGACTAGGCCTGCTGGAGCTTTTTCTAGCGGTTCGGTGCGCCGCCCCGCTGTCCTCAACCGTTGTTCCCTGTTTTTCATTAGGGCGGAACTAGACAGTTTATTCGCGAAATCGCCGCCAGAGGGACGTTCTTACCGGGAAATGTGAAACGTTTGGGACTCGGCTGTGTTGTCTGGAATGAGACGCGTGGTCGCTTACGGTGCAGCGCTGCATTCGGGGCGCCATCGCCCTTGGGGGGCGTCTCTCGCGGGGTCATTTGATTTGGACAACTGGATTACGCTCGCTTTGCCGGGCGCAATCGCCTACGCCGCGTCGCTGTTGGGGGACGCCGGCGCCGGCGAGGAGATTGTGCAAGACTGCGTCTGCCGCTTGCTGGCTCACGCTGCGCGCTATGATCTGCCTCGCGACGGCCGCAAATTGCTGTTCCGCTCGATCACCAACGCCTGCGTCAATCATCACGCCCGCAAGCGAGAGACGTTCAGCCTGGACGAGCAAGGGCGGCCTCCCGGAGGAGGCGCGTGGGAAATGGAAGACACGGCGGCCAGCTCACCCGCGGAGCTGGTAATCGCGGAGGAATTGAAGGCAGTCATCGCCGCGGGTCTGCAAACGTTGCCGGTGCGTCAACGATCGGCGCTGGAGTTATCGAGTCTTGGATACCGTTCGGACGAAATCGCGGAAATGCTGGAGTCACCCCCCGATCAGGTTCGCGTGCTGCTATTTCGAGCGCGGAAGAGCATGGCGACGTTTCTCAATGCCCGCTTTTTCGGAGGCGTTGCGCCGTGAACTTTGATACGCCGATTTCTGAAAACGAGGTGGAGCCGCTGATCTGCGCGGCGCTGGCGGCCGACAGCCGCGCGGTCGACGTCTCGCGCGTCGCCGTCGAGATCCTGGCGCGATTCGCCGAGGGACGATATGCGCACGGCGAGCCTGAGTTTGGTGAGCCCTCGATCGCTCCTCAACCAACAGCCTCGCCATCGGTGGCGCCGCTACCGCTGTGGAAGCGCTCCGGCGTACACAGCGCCGCGCGGTGGGGCCTGGCGCTGGCGGCTTGCCTGATCGCGGCTGTGGGGCTGGGCGAATGGTTCATCTTTTCGGCTACGCCTGCCAGCGCCTATTCGCTGGTCGAGTCGGCCCACTCGGTGCTGTTGAAATCTCCGCGCGATCGTTGTTATCAGGTCGAGATGGCGCTTCCCATTGGCTGGCTCTCGAAGAGCTCGTTTCTACATGCCGGCGATCGCAAGTTCGTC
>DASXPZ010000139.1:0-4093 GCA_036493275.1 Pirellulales bacterium | reverse complement strand
TTTTGGCGACCTGCTTGCGCGCCAGCAGAATCCGACGCCGGCCGAAGGCTCGCTCTTGCGGCTGGCCTATCTGGCGCTGAAATCTCACGAGGCTCGTTTAGCTCGCGAACGCGCCAGCTTGGCCGAGACGCGTAATTAAATAGTTCGTTCGATCTCGCAAAGAGTTTTCAGGGAGTGATGCGCGATGACCGACCTCAATCGAACTGGTGGCGCCGAGGGACTCTATTTGGAAGACATGAGCGTTGGCCAGAGGTTTTCCAGCGGCGAGCATCGGCTCGACGAAACGCAGATCAAGGCCTTCGCGCGAGACTTCGACCCGCAGCCATTTCATCTCGACGCCGAAGCGGCCAAGTCGACATTCTTCGGCGGGCTGGCCGCCAGCGGCTGGCACACCGCGGCGCTCACCATGCGGATGCTGGTCGAGAGCGGCTTGCCAATCGCTGGCGGAATCATCGGAGCCGGCGGTGAGATCACCTGGCCGCGCCCGACCCGTCCGGGAGACGTGCTGCACGTCGAGAGTGAGATTGTTGAGGTGAAACCCTCGCGCTCTCGCCCAGACCGCGGCATGGTGACCATCCGCAGCGAAACCAAGAATCAAGGGGGCGAGGTCGTGCAGATCTTGGTGGCTAGACTGGTTGTGTCGCGCCGAACTTCTGATCAGCACGTCTAACTTCTCGATTCGCCGTGAATTGGGCTCGTTTTACGCGCTGAGGCTGCGCCTCGGGCGCGTGCTATTCTTCAACTGAGCGAGCTCGCCAACCGTTTCGTTTTAATCCAGCACTCTGCTGCTGAGTGCGCTGTTTCGCTTTCGTCGTTCAATCAGTCGACCTATTGCCAAATTGCCCCATGAAGTCACTTCTTTCGCTGCTGATCGCATTTTCTCTCTCGCGGGTGGCCAACGCGGAGGACCCCGCGCCAAAAACGAAGATCACGCAAGAGCGGTTGAAAACGGCTCTTATCGAACTAGAGAAACTAGCTGAGAAGACGCTGAACACAACCGGCGTGCCGGGCATCGCCATCGCAGTTGTCCACCGTGACCAGGTAGTTTTTCAAAAAGGGTTTGGTGTGCGCGAGGCCGGCAAGTCTGACCCGATCGACGCCGACACGGTCTTTCAGATCGCCAGCCTCTCTAAGCCGATCTCTTCGACGGTTCTGGCGGCGCTTGTGGGAGAAGGCAAAATCGATTGGGACAATCGCGTGATCGACCACGATCCCGGCTTCCGCATGTTCGATCCCTGGACGACGCGCGAGCTGCGGCTGCGAGATTTGCTGTGTCATCGCAGCAGCCTGCACGACCATTGCGGCGACCTGCTCGAAGACATCGGCTACGATCGTTCAGAGATTCTTCGACGACTGCGATTTCAGCCGCCGGCCAGCAGCTTTCGCTCGCAATACGCCTATACCAATTTCGGATATAGCGAGGCCGCTGTGGCCGCTGCAAAGGCCGTCGGAGAATCGTGGGAGGAACTGGCGAAGAAAAAGCTCTTCGAACCACTCGGCATGAAGTCAACCAGCGCTCGCTATGCGGATTACGCAAACGCGAAGAATCGCGTGCTGCTGCACGTGCGCGTCGATGGCAAGTGGATCGCTAAAAATGTTCGCCAGCCCGACGCTCAAGCGCCAGCCGGCGGCGTCAGCTCGACGCTCCGCGACCTGTGCCGATGGCTCCGCTTGCAATTGAACGGCGGCAAGTTCGAAGGCCGACAACTCGTCGCCGCGGAGGCGCTCGCCGAAACTCACAAGCCACAATTCGTGCTAGGGTTCTCGCCCGATCGCGGCCGGCTCAGCTCTTACGGCCTGGGTTGGAACGTGAATATCGAGCGCGGCGGCAAGGCCGTGTGGAAACATTCTGGGGCCTTTTCGCTCGGCGTGCGGTCAACCGTTGGGTTGATCCCATCGGAAGAACTGGCGATCGTCGTGCTGTCGAACGCCGCGCCGACGGGCGTGCCCGAGGGGATAATGGAGAGCTTCTTCGACTTGGCGCTCGACGGCAAGTTGGAGCGAGACTGGATCGAATTCGCCAACCGCATGTTTGACGAAGAGATCAAGAAAGAGCTAGGCGCCGAACGGGATTATAGCCACCCGCCGGAGCGGCCAACATCTGCGCTCGGGCTGGCGAACTATACGGGCAATTACGCCAACGACTTTTTCGGCGAAATCGAGGTGGCGGAGAAGGATAGCGCCTTGGTCTTGAGGCTGGGCCCAAAAAAGATGGAATTCGCTCTGCGGCATTGGGACCGCGACGCATTCATTTATCAACCCACCGGCGAAATGGCCGGCGGGCTGAGCGGCGTGAGATTTTCTGTCGCGCCGGACGGCAAGGCCGACCGAGTGTTGATCGAGAATTTGGACATCCATGGCCAAGGCGGTTTCGCGCGCATCGTTCCGAAGAAGTAGCGCGCCAAGGCCCGGCGCGCTTACGCCAGCTTTTTAAGCCGCGAAATGCGCCCCGTCGCCACCCATTCGGCCACAAAAATGCTGCCGTCGGCGCCGAAGCAAGCGTCGTGCGGGTGGACGAACTTGCCCGCCTGCCAGGCGGCGCTATCGCCGCGCACCTTGCTCCCTTCGGGACCGGTGATCCGCGCCACGTCATCGCCCAAGCGGGCCACGACTTCGTTCTTTTCATTCAGGAGCGTGATTCGGGCGTGCAACTCCGGAATGACTAGCAGGTTCTTCCACGTCTCGGCGTTGGCCGGCAGGCCGTAGCCTTTGAGCGTCTCGAGATACTTGCCATCCATGCTGAAGTATTGCAGCGTGTTGTTGGCCCGATCGCAAACGACAATCGACGGCTCTCGACCGGCTCGGCGATCGACCCACACGCCGTGCGGCGTATTGAACTTTCCTTCGCCCTTCCCCTCGCCGCCGAAGCACGACTTCCACTTGGCGTCTTTGTCGTAGCGATGGACGTAGAAGGCGCCGTAGCCGTCGGCCAGCAAGAAGCCGCCGTCGTCGAGGAAGGCGAAGTTGGTCGGCATAAAGCGATTTCGCCCCCAGGCGCCGGTCGGTTTGACGTCTTCTTCCGCGGCGTACACGCCCGACTCCATCGGCGCGTATTGTTGCCAGACGGTCTCTCCTTTGAGGTCAAGCTTGGCGAAGGTCTTCAGATGCTGATAGGCGCAGACGTAGAGAAACTCCTGGCCTCCATCGGCGCGGATCTCGATGCCGTGGCCGCCACCTTGGAACTGCTTGCCGAAGGAGCGGATATATTTTCCTTCCGGATCGAAGACGAAGATCGAGGGATGCTCTGGTAGCTTCGCATTCCCTTCGTGAATGACGTACAGGTTGCCAGCTGAATCGACCGCCACGTTGTGCGTGGTCTGCCAGGTGAACCGATCGGGCAGTTGCGGCCAGTTGTGTTGCACTTCGAAGCGATGCTCCCCTTCGCCCACGACGAGCGGTCCATCGGTCTTGCGCGCGGTGACGATCGCCGGAGCGCCGGCCAGCAAGGCCGAACCGGCCGCGGCTGTTGCCAGAAACTTTCGTCGCGAAACGGAGTGCTCTGGGGTGTGATGCATGATTTCGCCTGTGAATCGGATCTTGGGTGTGAGTTGCGCTGGGCTCGAAATCGCGCTGTCAATGAATTAGCGAGGGATCTCGTTCAAACGTAGCTTTTGTCGAGCCGGGCATTATTGTAAACCACGGCCGGCGCCTTGTCACAATCACAATGGATCCCACAATTGCGGCGGCGTGCCTGCCGCTTTTGACCGATCGACTCCGCCCATCTCGCGTCGCGAAGATCGGTGGCGGGCGACGCCGTCATTTCTTGCGTTGCTTGGGAGGTTCGATCTTCGGGTCGCTCTTAGGCAGCGTCGGGTCGATCCGCGACAGCGCCACCGTGGCGGCCCGGCGAACTCTGGCGTCGCGGTCTCGCTCCGCCGCTTGGAGCCCGGGGATGGCCGATCGGGCTTCTTCTCCGAACGACCCCAGCCCAATCGCGGCGCTCAGTCGAACGTCCCCCTGCTTGTCTTTAAGACACTCGATCATGGCAGGCACGACCTTCTCGGCGTCTTCTTTTCGCTCCGGTAAGAGCCGAATCGCGATGATTCGATCGCGCTCCTGGGCCGAATTGAGATCGGACAGCAACTCATCGGTC
>DASXPZ010000138.1:0-11685 GCA_036493275.1 Pirellulales bacterium | reverse complement strand
GAGCGCCCAGCAGAGGGAACTGCCGGGGAAGAATAGGCAGGGTTCGAGTTTACATAGTAGCCACCATAACCATAGCCGCCGTAGCCGGCATAGTAGCCGCCGTATCCATATCCGCCATACGCATATCCGCCGTAGCCGCAGCCGCCGTAGCCGCCGTAGCAACAGCCACCACCCCAGCCACAGCCCCAGCCGCAACGGCCGAAGGCGCTGGCGTCTTTAACGGCGAATCCCAGAACCGCAACAATCAATCCAATTTTCAGCGCATGTTGCAACATCGTTCTTACTCCCATGAAGTGTTTACGTTACTCGTCTTTGCCTACAGACCCCTTTGTGGCTTACAGACCCTGTCGGCCTCGTTGACGCGTACCCCTTTTCCACAGCGAGTCGGAACAGACCGACTGACCGCTCGCTGGGTGAATCTCTGGCTAAATCGCCGAAGAACTAGCGGGGCGTTAACACCCGCAATAATAGCAGTTTTTGTGCCCATCTCCGAAAACCGGGAGGTCCGCCACTCGTCGCCGGCATCGCGCCCGCGCAAACCCATCAGACCATCGAGGCGCGTTGTGTGCTTATCTCGATCGCTCGCCCCAACCGCTGGGGTATTCGACCCTGGCCTTCCATCTGCGCCGCATTGTGGCGTTCGAGCCTGGAATTGTCAAAAAATAGCGACGGGCGCCGCGGAGTCGTTCGGGCCGAGCCAGGCGCTTCGTGGGGGGCGCCGTTTTGGATGAGGTGATTACCCCTACGCTGGAAATGTCGAGGTTTGGCGGCCCGTTTCGCCGCCTCCCGAATGAAATATGGCGCCACTTTCTTCGCGACGCGGACCAATCGGCCTTTCGCAGAGTGGCCCGACCGGGCTGAAAAACCCTGCCGACTTGGGCCCCTGGCCCTCGCGACGAGGGTAGCGCAGGGGGAGTATTACAAGGCGGAACAGGGGGGAGCGATTGAGGCGAGGCAAATCACGCCCCAAAAGGGAGGCCTCTCGGAAGCGCGGCGCCGTTGGGCCTAAGACAAAGCGAATTGCACAAAAAAGACCAAATTGACCCCAGGGACCCGCGGCTGTCGTCGGAGCTTGGCCGACGCTCCCCGCCGCGATTCAAGGCTGGCATTCTGGCGATGATCGGGACCGCCAAGTAATCCGCGGACGGAGAGTGTGTCGCAGACCGATGCTCAGGGTGGGATACCGAGCGAAGCATCCGATCGGTGGAGCCCGAGGCAACCCGGCGGCGTGCGATCTCAATATTCTTATTAATAAAGCTCTCACTCGAGCAATCTGGCCTGTAGGCGCGGCGCCTGAAATCAATCAGTCCGTTGCCCCAGGACTTGTTTCCCGCCCCGGAGGTCTCTCCGCCTGACGCCTGCCCGGCCAACTCGTTTAGGACACTTCCCTTGGACGCCCTTCCCGTGATGCTATTACCGAATCAGGAACGGTAGGGAATAGATTCCGGCGCTCGTTTGCGTGCTGGACGTGGATGATATCCCTCCTTTGGCGATCATGCTGGCCGGTTGAATAATCACGGACTTACTGCTCGATTTGCCGGTAAGTTGGACTTGCAAAACGCGCACGCAGACGAATTCAACGATCGTGTATTCGGCGTTGTTGCCGGGACCATTGACTGTGCTGAAGATCGGCACGATTTTCGGTTGTCCGATGATTGCGTCCAAATTGCTTTTCACGCCGGCGCTGATGCCGGTGTCACCATTGAGCAACAAGACGCCATCGCTATTGAGCGCCAACTTACCGCCCAAGTACGACAGATCGCTCGCGTCGGCGCCGTAAAGGATTTGTCGGTTAATGTCTGCGGTGCTATTGCTTGGACTGCCGATGTCGACAGTCCCTCGATTGCCGGGGGACCCGTTCCCCTGCGGATAGAGATTCCCTTCGGGGACGCCGTCGCCGCCGGCCTTAACGCTGTTGGTGGTAGGGTCCCAAGTGAACGCATCTTGACCACTTCCCTGCATCATCGAATTCCAAGTTTGTTGGTCGAAGGCAAACGGCAAGATGTCCAAGTTGCTACCGTCAGCGGGCATCTGAAATCCGCTGAAGTTTATGACCACCGCAGCGGTCGATTGTTTCGACGCGGCCACGCTATTCCTTGCGAAGATCGCCCCAAAAAACATGGGGACCTCGCCATTTTCGCCTGACGAACGACTGACGTTCACTAGCACTGCGTTGAACTGGTTCGAGTTACCAAATGTCATCGGCGTGCCTGGAATCGTTGGCGTGGCGATCGAACCAATGAGTATGTCACCGCTGACCGCGTTCGCCGTGTTGGGACTAACCGTTGGCGACGCATTGCACACTTTATTTAGCCCCGCGTATTGCACCGCTGACGTGCGGGCGTTGGCGATGTGGCTATCCTGACTGAAATTTTGACCGGGGGCCGAGAAGTTGATCAATTGATACGCGCCAGCCAGCGCAGACGCGTCTGCTGCCCGTTGCAATTCGGCGGATGCGTTCGCCAGGTAACCGATGTCCACGCAGAAAGCCACAATGCCGAGCATCGATACCATGAACAACGCCGCTAGGACGACGACAGCTCCCTTGCGGTTACGTCGATTGTTTTTACGTCGCAACATTGCGTAGCTCCCCGAAAGGGATGATGAACTGGTAAGTCAGCGCTACTCATGGTCGTAGACGTTTCGGACTGTGGTGTCCTGAAACGCCTGGCCACTCGCTTTGTAATAGCGCACGCACTTGATGCGCAGCGACTGCACCCGATTGGAAGCAAAACCGATCGCGGAATTTGCCACCGAGACATTTGGGCTATAGGCATTCAGATTTGTCAGCGACGTGCCAACAGTTATCCTCAGTTTTCCACCGCCGCCGAACGTCCCCCAGGTAGCCGAGTTTCCGTTCGTAATGGAAACGGTCAGATTGTCCTGTGATAATTCCATTTTTTGCGTCCAAGTCACCGTCTCGCCGGCCGTGCTGAGCGTTTCGCCATCAGGGTCATTGTCGCTCAAGAGCGGCGTATTGTTACTCCAAACCTGCAGTTGCAAACCGCCGGCTTTGTAACTTGGTTGGCTGTGGTGGTTAATATCGAAGGCCGCGTAGGCCGAATCGACTTCGGCAATGGGCGAAATCACACAAGTGAGTTGGGGGGCGTCGGTCGCTTGATCGGGTTGTCCGATAACGAGTTCCCAATCCTCTTCCACCCGAACGACATCGTCAGCACGCGCCACCTGCAGACCGCCAGCCCAAGTCGCGATTCCAACTGCGGCTAAAACGTAGATGGCGGTTTGCACTCGACCCAACGCGCGCACTCGTAGCGTAATGGTTCTTAACATGGGTGAACCTCTTCTGGTGATGTGCTACAGATGTGATTGGTTCGTAGAGATCGCCGGATCAGAAGCCGGCGGCCGAACCGAAGAAGATGGTTTGGCGGTCGCCAGGCATTCTGCCCTAGCAAGACCTTCCATTGAAAAGCTACGTCGAAATTTGCACGAGTCAACTCGAATTCACAGCTCGAAAGGATTGGCGAGCACGAAAGCGCCGCAACAATATGAAGCCGATGCAATTTCCCCGAATGCATTTGGCTCTATTGCTTCTGAAGGCAGATCGCGTTGGCGCCTCCGCGGAAGAATCGCCGACGCTGCCCAGGGCACGGCTACGCCAGTGATAAGTGGCCACTGGCAGTACGAGCTAGCGTTTGCGCCGCCGCCGTCCACGCAACGAGGACAACGCGAAACCTGCCGTGGCGATTGCAGTCAGTACGATTGAACTCGGTTCTGGAGCAACCGTCAGGACGCCGGAGATGGCATAGAGACTGTTTTGGGCGCCCACGTACCCGTAGGAATAATCGATCCAAGCAGACGTCGCGTTTTGCGAGCTGCCAAGATGCGGCCAGAGGCCGGCGCCCAATGGATACTGATTGTAGAGATCGCTCACGGGGATCGCGGTCCCATTCGATGCTGAACCGGTCCAAACGTACTCGGGCACGACTACACCACTCTCAGTGACATCGAGCGGATTGGCGAGGGTCCCGCTCCAGAGAGCAGCGTTATTGAGGGCAATGAGCGTATTGTTGAGAGCGTAAACGGGGACGCTCGGGTCGGCGCCAACGTTAGGGTTCGTGAGCGTGTTATCGCGGGCGTCTACTGCGACGGTGCTTGCGATGGCCGTCCACGTTGACAAACCAGCAAGTGGTGAACCGGGGGCGTTCGCCAGACTGTTCACAAAATTGTTGTACGTGTTGATGTCAGACGATGCGGGGGTCGTGGTCGTGCTGGTCTCGAAAGCAAGTCGGTAGTGGTCCCCAGGATTCAAGCCCGAAGGAACAGTGATCGGAGCCGCGAAAGCGGCGAGAGAAGTGGCGAGGAACGTCGCGGAGATTGCAACGAGGGAAGCGCAGATGCGGCTCATTAGTCGAAACCTTGTGCTAAAGGAACCAAAATAGACAAAACAACCAAGAAAGCAGGTCGAGCGTCGTATTTGGAATTTCAGTAGCGGCTCCGCAGATAGGAAGGGGTGAATCTCTAGACCTATACTTTGTCCATCAGAATAGTGGGGATACGAGGCCAGTCAATTCAATTCCTTTGGTCTTCACGAACAATTTACTGAAGCTCAGCAGAGAACTTCGGGGCGAGCGACTGGGCAGCGCTTCTGCGAGGCTGCTGGGCCTTCTTTGGAAATCCGAGAGAAACGGCTCTGCTTCTGGGCGGACGCCGGCGTTTTTGCCCAGCGCCCGGCGACCCCGGTAGGACCCCCCCGCGGGCGCAAGGACCCTCTTGTAGTTTGCCTCGCAGAATTCTTGCGCACGAGGGCTCCACTTCTTCGGATCGGTCCCTCGGACCGTCATCGTTGCCAAAACGCGGGTTTTTCGCGTTTGCTCTCTCACTCTCAGGCGACGCGACGATATCGTCGCGCGGCCGTGGCCAAAACGCTCACGGCGCCCAACCCAAAGAGAACCAGCGACCCCGGCTCGGGCACCGGGGCCGTAGTGAACGTAAGGTAGGTGCGAGAGTCAAACAAGACCTCAGTGGTCGCTCCGTTGAATCCTGCTTGAGGCGTACCGACGCGGTTGTCGTAAATCATTTCGATTGTATAAGCCGTGCCTGGCGCCAGAGTATTTGCCGGAATCACGGTCGAAGTCAGCGTGTTGTCGCCCGACGTTCCGTAAATGAACTGACCGTCCGAGACGCGAAAAATGGACAGGTTGGTTCCAGAAAAAGTCGCTCCTGGGGTAGTTGCAAATCCATTAAAGGTTAATAGCTGCGGAGCCGTAGAATTCGTACCCTGAAGTTGGTCATAGGTGTTCCCGGTAAAAGCCGGGGTTGCAGTCGCGAATAAGTTGGAGCCGGGCGTAACAAGTAACGCACTTTGGTTGCCAAGAATTCCGCCCGAAACGTGGTATTGATACGGAGCGCCGTTGGGAAGAGCCGTGTCCAAATCCGCCTGAGAGCCAAAGCCGGGCGTGTAGTAAATGTAGAAACCTGGGCTACCACCAAGGACCATGGGGGACAACGGGCTCGGTGCAGTAACAAAGCCGGCGGTGAGATCGAGCGGATTGTCGAAGATGACGTCGACGGCTCCCCAAAAATTATTCGGCGCCGCAGGCTGTGCGTCGCTAGTCTGGGCATATGCGACATTCTTTTCCACTCGATAGAAGGTTATGTCCGCTTTGGACGGCGCGGCGATGGCGGCTACCGTCGCTATGGCCAGCAGGCAACGGCTGACCGCGACGCGCGAAGCATGACAATGGATCTGCGCTATCTTCATTAGACATTCTCCCCAATTGAGATCCCGATTTGAACTGCGTCTGAAATTGAGTCCGACGCACGATGCCCCCAATCTAGGGAGCTAGGCCTCGTTAGCAAGCAAATTTTCCCAAATCCGAAAGGATTTTTTTCCGGGAGAAGCGCCTTCGATTGTAGGGTGGCGATAGAGAGTCGTTTACCCAGGAAGTTTGACCGGAAAAATGGTGTGTCCGCTGCGACACACCCCAGCCGGAAAACCTGCGGCAGCCTTAGAGAATGCTTGCGACGGCGGCGAAGCCAGCGCGCGCGAAGTTACGACATACGGCGCAGCCGGAAAGCGGCGAGAAGAGTACGGAACCGCGCACTAGTCGAACGCAAAAACAGCTAGGCGCCACCAATTTTGCGGCGTCCGGCCGTGCGTTACTTATCGAAACGAAAGGATTTAGCGGAGAGGACAGGATTCGAACCTGCGGACCAGTTACCCGGTCACGGGTTTAGCAAACCCGCGCTTTCGACCACTCAGCCACCTCTCCGGATTGTGTTTCGCTCGGGGGCCGGCCAAAGGCGGGCCTCGAACGAATGCTCGATTCTAGGCAATTCATCTTTCGCCGCAAGGCTATTTCTGGAGCGGTTTTGCGGGGCCTCGCGGCGCCCGGCGACGCTGGGCGCAAAGCATATCTCAGCCCTCGGAAGTCGCCCCTGCCGCCACTCGTCGCTCGCCCTTCAAACAAAAGCGGAGCGTTTCCTCCTGCTGGTCAAAAAAAGGCCAGTGCGGCCACCGCAATTTTTAGCGAATGAGTGCAGAATCCCGCCAAAAAATGACCTACCATCGTGTAGGTCGATTGGCAGCTCGCTTCGTGGCGCCAAGGGCGCTCCCAGTTGTGCAGCAAAGCGCGGCGAACGCCCAAGCCAACCGCAGCAGTTGAGCCAGGCTCAATCGTTTGCCCAATCGGTCCCGTTTCTTTCTTCTGACAAGCGATAGGCGTCCCATGTTCACCTGCACGACTGGTCTGATTGCTGTAGTCGCCTTTCCGTTTCTCGTTCCCGCGATCTGTGGCGCGGTCGAAAGCTCGGCCGCGCGTTCGGCCGTGGAGAGCGTTACGGTCGCAGACCTGCGGCGTCACGCCGCGGCGCTGGCGGACGACACCTTCGAAGGGCGCGAGGCCGGCACGCGCGGCGGCCGCGCGGCGGCCGGCTACTTGGAAGGCGAATTCAAACGCCTCGGTCTGAAACCGGCCGGCGTAAAAGGTTCCTACTTTCAAGTCTTCGACGGCAATAGCCGCAACATCCTCGGCCTGCTCGAAGGGAGCGATCCGAAGCTGAAAGACGAAATCGTGCTGGCCGCCGCCCATTATGATCATGTCGGTTACGGTAACGCCCGCACGTCGTACGGTCCGACCGGTTTCATTCACAATGGCGCCGACGACAACGCCAGCGGCGTGGCGACGCTGATGGAAGTCGCCGAGGCCTGCGCGAAACTCGATCCGCGACCCAAGCGTTCGATTCTGTTCGCGCTGTGGGATGGCGAGGAAAAAGGGTTGCTCGGCTCGAAGCATTGGGTCGCCCATCCCACGATTCCGCTATCGAAGATCCGCATCGACCTGAACATGGACATGGTCGGCCGGTTGCGAAACAACAAGCTGGAATTGATCGGCTCGCGCACCGCGCGCGGGCTGCGCAAGCTGGCCAGTCTGCCGAACACCGACGAGCCGATCGTGCTCGATTTCACCTGGGAAATTCGCAACGACAGCGATCACCACCCGTTCTACGCCAGCGGCATCCCGTTCATCATGCCCCACACCGGCTTGCACTCGGATTATCACCGCCCGAGCGACGACGTGGAGAAGTTGAACCTCGACGGCATGCGGCGCATCGGCCGCTATGTGGTCGGTCTGACGATCGGCCTGGCGGATCTGCCCGAGCTGCCGCGTTTTCGCGAAGCCGCGCGGCGCGAGACGAAATGGAACCAGCCTTCGAGCGAGAGCGTGCTGCCGGCAGCGCCGCCGAGGTTGGGCCTGAATTGGGACCCGAAAGACGTCGCGGCGCCTGGACTGAAGGTGATGCGCGTCGCGCCAGGCTCGCCGGCGGCCGAAGCCGGCGTTCGACCGGGTGACCGAGTCCTCAGCTTTGCCGATCAAGAGATCATGCACGACACGGACCTGGCGGCGATCGTTCTCTCGGCCAAGAGCCCGGCGCCGGCCAAGCTACAGCGAGAAGGGGCCGAGGAGCCAATCGACCTCGAGATCAAACTGCGTGGAACGCCCACCCGGCTGGGGCTTTCGTGGCGAGAAGAAGAAGCCGAGCCGGGGAGCGTCAAATTGGTCCGCGTCATTTCCGGTTCGCTCGGCGCCAAGGCTGGCCTGCGTCCGCTGGACCGGATTTACGCCGTCAACGGCAAAGAGTTCGCCAACAGCAACGAGCTGGTCAAGATCCTGGCCGACACGCCGACCCCATTCTCGTTGTCGGTCGAACGGCTGGGTCACATCCGCACGGTGGATATCGGCCCGCCGCAAACGGCGGCGAAGTAGCACGCGGCTTGTCGGCGCCGAAAGGTCGTGTTGCAGATCACTGCCTCATGGTCTTCGTCCGCCCATCGCCGGCGCGAAACGCTAGTGCGTCGGCGAACGAGTGATCCCACAAAAACAAGGACCGGCCCACCGTTCGTCAGGTCGACCTTGAAATCGATCAGACTCGTGCTAGCAATTCACTTTGGGTCTGCGACGACGCAAAACAGGAATCGCGCCGAGCGCGCCCAGGCAACCCAGCGCCCACGTTGTTGGCTCAGGCACGATTAATGTGCCTGTAAAGGCCATCGGCCCGGAAACGACATAACCGATCGTTCCGAGATCAGGGACCGTCTGCGTTCCCTCCGCGTCGATGGGAACGGACAACGCCAAGGAGTAGGTCCCCGGTCCCCCTGTCTCCGTAAAGTTGGCGATCGTGCTCGCGGGCAACGTAAATTCCTGTGGATGAGCGCTATAGTCGTAAATCTGAATCTGGCCGGCCATGACCAGACCCTGCGTGATGGTAATGGATAAGCCGCTTAGATTCACCGTGCCAGGATTCAAACCATCTGTGACAAATGGCCCACCCAGAGGTCCAATCGTCAGAGCGGCGCCTGTCACCGTGATGCCGTCGGTTCCGATCGGGAAGTCCTGCACAGAAACCGTCCCATTCAGGTTCGCCAGTAGTGTTGCAGGAGGGGCGGTCCCCGTCTGAGTAATGTCGGCCGTCAGGCCACCGCCGGAGGGTATCAATTGTCCGGTCCCGACCGGCGCACCGTCGAGACTGAGCGCGGCCACAAGATTGGTATTCGCCACGTCCGGGACAAAAATGGCCGAAAAAGAAGCCCCAAAGGCAGGGCTGACTACAACCGGAACGAGACCAATCGCACAAGCCAAAACGAGATATGCGACTCTAAACCTCATGAGCGTGCTCCTGATGAAATGGCGCCGCACGAACGGTTAAAATCCTGCTTCCGAAGTATGAAATCCCCCTAGTTCTCGGTTCAATATGCCTAAAAGCATAAATCCGAAACGGAACTGCAGGCCTTCGGGCGCCTCCAGCCGGGCCCGGTTCTCACTTTTTCATTCCTTTAAGAGCGGCTCAATCCCCGCGGAACCCGCGATGATCGTGGAGGGGTTTCGCTGGAATCGGGTAGGACCGATCTGCTATCCTGTGGGCTAGCGGATCCCATACCCCCACCGGACCTTCCCGCCGATGTTCCGCGTCCTTGGCTCTCCCCGCGCACTGTGCGATGGCGTCTCGCGTCGTGATCTGCTGCGCGTCGGCGGGCTGGGCCTCGCCGGATTGGGGCTGGCCGATTTGCTGCAACTGCAATCCGCGGCGGCCAGCGAAGGCATCGCGCGCCCGAGATCGTTCGGCCGGGCCAAGAGCGTGATCTTGCTCCATCTCTATGGCGCGCCGAGCCAGATCGAGTTCGTCGATCCCAAGCCCAACGCCCCGGTCGAAATTCGCGGCGAGTTTAAATCGATTCCATCCAGCCTACCGGGCTGCGACGTTTGCGAGCTGCTGCCGAACTTCGCCAAGGTCATGGATCGGACGACGGTGCTCCGTTCGATGACGCACCCTTACCCGGTGCATGGAGTGGCCTACGCGCTGACTGGCATCCCGACGATCGACGTGGCGATGGAGCTCAGCCCGCGCGACACGCGGCATTGGCCCTTCTTCGGCTCGGTGGTCGATTACGTCGAATCGCGCAAGCCGCAAACGGCTCCACTGCGCGTGCCGAACAACATGGCGCTGCCGTTCCGCTTTAGCAGTCGCCGCGTGGGCGAAGTGCCGCGAGCCGGCCCGTACGCGGCGTTTCTCGGCAATGAGTTCGACCCGGTCTGGACAGACTTCGTCGGCGAAGCGACCAAGGGGCTGGCCAAGACATTGCAGAAGCAGCGCTTCGACGGCAACGATCCCTACATCGGTCTTTCGCCCAACAGTTATTTCACGGTCCCGTCGGCGACTTCGCTACAGAACGAGATCACGATCGATCGGCTCGACCGGCGCCGCTCGCTGCTCGCGCAGTTGGAACAAGCCCGCGCGGATTTGGGTTCCACGGCTGGCGGCCGGCAATTCGATCGCTATCGCCAGATGACGTACACGCTGTTGCAGTCTGACGATCTTCGCAACGCGCTCGACGTGCGCCGCGAGTCGACCGAGACGCGCGATCTTTACGGGCCGACTCTGTTTGGGCAATCGTGCCTGGCCGCGCGACGATTGGTCGAGGCCGGCAGCAGAATGGTGACCGTGTTTTGGGATGAGTTCGGCCTGGCCGGCAGCGGCTGGGACACGCACTGGAACCACTATCCGCGGATGCGCCAGGAGCTTTGCCCCGGGCTCGACATGGCCTGGTATGGCCTGATCACCGATCTCGACCGCCGCGGCCTGCTCGACGAAACGCTGGTCGTCTGCACCAGCGAACATGGCCGCACGCCTCACATCGCCAATGTCGAAGGGGGCGGGCGCGATCATTGGTCGCGCGTCTATTCGGTTCTGATGGCCGGCGGCGGAACGGCCCGCGGCCGAGTAGTCGGCGCCTCGGACAAACACGGCGGCGACGTCGCCGATCGCCCGATCAGTCCGAAGGACAAGCTGGCCACGATGTACCACCTGCTGGGCATCGATCACCGCATGCTGGTTCATGATCAACAAGGCCGCCCGCTGCCACTGGTCGATGGTGAAGTGATCAGCGAAGCGCTGGCTTAGAGCGCCGGCCGCCAGGTTCTGGGTTTCGTGAGCGGCAAGGCGCTAGCCGCCGGTAATTGCGCCGCAACGTCGAAATACGAAGAACCCGCAGGCTAGCGCCAGGCGGCTCACAGGAACACAACACCATGCCACGCTTCTTTGCCTGCGCGTTTTTGATCAGCTCGATTTTCATCGCATCGGCTCATGCCGCCGATCCTCAAAAAAATGAGATCGATCGGGCTGTGGTCGGCGCCGCGCTTGGCCGGCCGATTCTCTCGCGCGATACTACGCTGAAAGAGACGCAGGCCTTTTGCGCCGCGCGCGTCCCGGAAATGCCGAAGCCGGCCGACGCCAAGGCCTGGGAGCAAATGGCCGACCGGATGCGCCGCGACGTTCTCGACCACGTCGTCTTCCGCGGGGCCGAGGCCTGGCGTGACGCGCCCTTGCGGATCGAATGGTTCGACACCATTCCCGGCGGGCCTGGCTACACGATTCGTAAACTGCGCTACGAGTCGGCGCCGGGGCTCTGGATCCCTGCCCTGCTTTATCTGCCCGAGAAGATCGAGGGGCGCGTCCCGGTGATACTGAACGTGAACGGCCACGACGCCAAGGGGAAGGCGGCTGACTATAAACAGATGCGCTGCATCAACCAGGCGAAGCGCGGGATCATCGCCCTGAATGTCGAATGGCTGCGGATGGGGCAGTTGAAAGGGACCAGTTATCAGCACGGACGCATGAATCAGCTCGACGTCTGCGGCACAAGCGGCCTGGCCCCGTTCTATCTGG
>DASXPZ010000137.1:0-6265 GCA_036493275.1 Pirellulales bacterium | reverse complement strand
AGAGAGAACGGTTTCGGTCGATACGTCAATCATCGTCAATGCTCCGGAGTGTGTGGCCGTGTGACCAGTAGCTACGAAGCACGATAGATTGCGACCCCCACTGCAAACCTGAGAGTTGCAGTAGATTTCAGTCCAGACCGTTAAGGTATTTGTAGGCGGTGCGTTTGCCCAGCTTTTCGCCGTCGGCGATCATCGCTTTCACGACCAGATCGACCAGCGTTTCCTTTTTACTGCTCGGGTGTAGTTTTCGCTGGCGGTGATAGTGGGCGATTGCAGCTTGCTGCCGGTCTGTTTTTGCTTGGTCGACGCCAAGCTTCCGCTTTTGCTCTTGAATCACAAATGGCTCGGCCCAGCGTGTGTCCATGCGTGCTGTGATTCGACCCAGTTCTGCCGCAGAGATCACGGCGGCCGGCAGATCGGACGTTCGGCAGTGATCCCGGAATTGATATAGGGTCTGCAAAAATAGCCAAGCGTCCTTGACGTTTTCCGGGGCGTCTTCTGATGGCCGTTTCGGACGAGTAGCCTTGATCTTTTTGATTTCGGCGAGGTCGGCGTCGAATACTGTCTGCTCCTCGACAGTTAGGCGCTCCCGTCCCTCTTTGCAGGCACTGTCGTTAACCGCTTTGGCATGCGCAATAAGCGTGACGAGGCGATCGTGTGATTCTGGACCAAGCATATTAGCATCGAGCAACGCAACGCATTCTTTCTCGCGACGGACTAGGTCACTATCGACCCAAGACGCCATCTTGGGGTTTGCAATCAGCACACCGTGGTGCTGCCCCACCCATGCCCCGCTACCGTCCCAGGGCGTGTTCACACGCGACACAAATTTCTCAGGCGCGTAGATGCCGAGATTGTTCGGGACGCTGTCGTCGGGCGGATTCTGCGTGGTCTTCTTTCGGGCCATCGTGCACTACCTTTCTGCGCCGAGCCGGCCAGCCGCCGCAGTGGAGTAGTGCTTCCACAGCGGCGGCCAGCCTCGGGGTAGCTACTCCCCAAACCCAGCAAACAAGATTCTAACCGTTCAACCAACTTCCGCCATAATCGCCGCCGCTTTCAACAGGTCCCGCTCGGCGTAGATCAATGTCGTGTTTGGCTTTGAATGCCCCAGCACAACTTGCGCGCTTTCCAGTCCGAACCGCTTGCGGATCTCGGTTGCCGCAGTGTGCCTCAGTCGGTTCGGCGACCAGCGCGGAACAATCCGTTTGTCGGCTTGAATCGAGCCGTCCAACTTGTGCGCGGCGTCGTCTGCGGCGTCGCACGCTCGATGAATGGCGCGGCGATAGCTGTTGACGTTGTATCGCTCTCCCGCCGTTCGTCGGGGCTTGCGTCGAATGCGATTCGTCCCAGTACGGTTGCCACACGATAGCGACGTCTTGCGTTTGGAGTTTCGCTTGGCGAACGTCGCGGCTACAACTTCCGCAGGAACGAAACAGAACGACTCCGCAGCGCGCAGTAAATACGGGACTAGAATTACTTTCCCCTTTGGGCCGATGAATACGACGCGATTCTTGCCAGCGTGCGCCATCTTGTGGTGCTGCGGGCTGTAGCTCCACACGTCGCCACTACGGTCAATGTCCGACGGGCGCAGGCCGCAGACCTCATCGGGGCGCATGCCCGTCAGTCGTTCGAGCCGGACCATATCGGCCACGGCGTCGGGCAGGTGGGGCAGGGTGGCGTCGACGATCGCATCGTCGATCGGCAGGATAGGATTGTTCTCCGGCGCTTCGGTGTGACCTTGCCGGAGTCCTGTGACCGTCGTCAGGGCTTGCCAAGTGGTCATCGAGATCAGTTGTTCGCTGGCGGCCCATTTGAACGCCCGTCGAATCAGGTCGACCAGCCGGTTGACGTAGGTGCGCGAGTGGCCATCGTCGACGAATTGCTGACGGACGGCTTTCAGGGCCAGGGGGCCGAAGTCGATGGCCAGTGTGGCGCCATACCGCAGGCGAAGCGTCTTCATCGCCGTCGTGATGTTATCCAGCTTGGCATAGTAGGCCGTGGCGTACTTCTTGTAGGCCCGGCACAGCTCGGCCACCGTCAGGTCAGAGCCCGCGGCCGTGGCGGTCGTTGGGCGCCCGGCGGCCAGCCACTCGCCCACGAGGCGGTCATACTCGACAAGGCTGGCTTTCGTGCCGTGGGGACCAAGGTAATGGTCTTTGCCAGCGACGGTAACGACCGCCTGCCCAGTAGCCCTGTGCTTGCGGTATTTGGGCGTACTATGCCCTGTAGAACGTGCCATAAAACGCGACCTCCCTAATGCTTCGGATAATAAAACGGTAATTACCGGTTTATTGCCCGGGGGACAGCCGCACTGCCGACGTTCGGCAGGTAACCTAAAAACTTGTTTCGGCACTACTTACAACCAGTGGGCGCACCAAGATTCGAACTTGGGACCTCAGCCTTATCAGGGCTGCGCTCTAACCAACTGAGCTATGCGCCCGGCCGCCGCCTGCAAAAGGCCGGCTCTCACGCCGACCCAACTGCAATGCTAGCTTCGCTTTATTCCGGCGCCGTCACTCGCGGACGCTTGCTCTACGCGCGACTTTACGCTGTCGCGAGCACGCGCTGATCGTTCCCAGTCTGGGTGGATCCACGATGCCGGAAACTCGCTATTCTAGGCCACCGTCCCAGGCTGTCAAACCGCCCTCTCACCTGTTTTAAGACCCCTGGGACGAAGGCCAGGTTCGCCCCCTGCGGAGCCACTGGACCCGTTCGCAGGGTGGCGTCTTTGAAGCGTTGTCAATCAGCGGACGATCGCGGCGCCGTGGATTGTCTCCAGAGATCATGGCCGCTCGGTTCCTGGCGCGATCGCCAACTTCCAGAAGCCAGATTTTGTGCCATGCTGGCGCCGCTCCTACTGTATTTCGCGTTTCTAGGATAAACTCTGGGGGCGGGCGAAGTCTTTTTTCGCCCGCGCGAGGCGCCCCGCTTAACGCCTGACAGATTGTCCACTACCCATGAAGTGCCCTTTCTGCCGAGTCGATAACGACCGCGTGACCGATTCGCGGGCCAGCGAAGACGGCTTTGCCATTCGCCGCCGCCGCGAGTGCGTCGCCTGCCGACGTCGCTACACGACCTATGAGCGGATCGAAGAAGTCGTGATCAAGGTCGTCAAGAAGGACGGCGTGCGCGTTCCGTTCGAGCGCGAGAAGATCAAGCGCGGCCTGGAAAAGGCCTGC
The DNA here is from genome assembly GCA_036493275.1 of Pirellulales bacterium. Taxonomy (GTDB): domain Bacteria; phylum Planctomycetota; class Planctomycetia; order Pirellulales; family JACPPG01; genus JACPPG01. The sequence continues at coordinate 3,086 of DASXPZ010000137.1, read as the reverse complement.
TGGAAGCGACCGATCTCCGACGAGCAGCTCGAAGCGGTCGTCACGGCGATCGAAGCCGACATGTACGCCAACTGCGACACCGAAGTCGAAAGCCGCTACCTGGGCGAGTTGTCGATGCAACATCTGCGGCTGTTGGACCAGGTGGCCTACGTCCGCTTCGCGAGCGTGTATCGCGATTTCGAAGACGTGCAGGACTTCGTGCAAGAACTGCAGCCGATGCTCGACAAGAACGAGAACCGGCCGAAGTAACGCACGTCGATTCGTTGATGCAATGCACTCGTAATGCGCCAACTCTGCGATGAATTCATACCCCTCCCCTCCACAACATGATGCATCAGCTAGCAGCTGCGGGGGAGATCTTGGGCTAGGGCGGAAATTGAAGCGGTTCACGCTCGCGCTGTTGGCCAGCCGATTTGCTGCCATTGCGGTCATCGCAGCCGCGATGAAGGGCGTTGGCGCTCGCGCTGTCGATCACGCTCGCCGCTAATGACGTTCTTGCACGTCCAGTCAATCGCCACTCGTTCGCTTATTGGCCGGCGTGCCGCCGACTGCTCCGCCGGCGAAACCGGATTGCGGTTCTGTCGGGTCTTCGACGTCGGAGAGTTCCGCGTCTCCCGGCGCGCCGTCTCCTGTCGGCAGCCCCTCGATGCCGCTCGATGCGAGGCCGCCAGCCGGCGAGCCGGTCGCTTCGTCACCAACTTGAGGGACGCCACTATTCTCGCCGGGCAGTAATTCGTCGGCCCTTTGGCCCGCGCGTCGTTGCGAAGCGCCTTTATCGCCGCTGGTCATGATACGTTCCTTTCTCGATCGTGTGAATCAACCGCCATTCGTATCGCGAGTTCTTCCGTTGCACTACGCCTCAAGCAGAAATCAGTGCAACCTCAATGCCAGCGCTTGCCGAATTCGGCCTGAAAGTTGGAATGAAACCAGAACGCACGGTCCGGCCTTGGCAGTCGCCCTGCAATCCGCTCATCGGGGAGGATTAATGCCATCAAAGGCAACCGCACGACTGGCTGCGCAATGCGCATCGAGGCAGCTCGATCATAGCAGGCGCAAGTGGCATGTGCTTTGCAATCGCTTGGATGGCAGGCCAGCCACGAGGAGGCGATTTATGAAACTTATTGGATTCGAAGCCATCGAATTTGCGGACCAGGAGGGCCTGACACTGAACAAGGCGGCCGACGCGATTGACGGCGCGGCCAATGGTCTGAATGTGGCGGAGGCCGAAGCGATTGCCGTTGACAGGCCGGAACTGATTTGGCTCGAAGTCTCGGAAGCCGATTATTTCGGCGAGCCGAAGAATATGGAGCCAGGCCGCTAAGAGCGCATCGGCCTTGCTCGATCAGGACTGTTACGAAGGGCCACTGCGCGAAGCGACTCCGTAGCGGCGAATTGGCTCCGGCGCGACCGCGCTGGTTGCTGCAAAGCCGCAAAAAAAGTTGGTTCTGGAGGAACGCGCGTGTTTCTGAAAGTCCGGCCCATTTCACGACGCCTTGGCCTCGTTGGCCGGCTTCTTAGGGGCCTTTTTACCGGCGCGATCTCAACGGCCGAGACGCCCCCGTTCTTCTTCAGATCTTTTCTGAATTCGAGAGTCGTCTTGAACTCAACGTCCTTAAAACCCTCCACTTTGACTGTTGGCGGAGAGCAATAGCCGGCGCCGGGCTCGGTGATGACAATTCGCTTGATCTGGCCATCTTCGACGATGGCGTGTCCTTTGGCGGGCGCGGTCGGCCACAGTTCTCCCTCTTGAGGGCGGAAACGGTAGTAGTCCGACACTTCGTCAAGGCGTAGTAGTCCGACACTTCGTCGAGGCGCTCGTTCGTCACGCCCTGCGGCGCCAACACCTTGAGCAGGGCCGCCTTGTTCTTTCTCGCTTCTTCGCGAGTGGGGCCGCGGCCGCGCGCCGGCGTGACTCCGCTGAACGCCTCGCGAAAGACTTCCGGCCTTACCGATAGTCCGGCGGCTATCAATACGACGGGCCGGCCGAAGTCGCCTTTGCCGATTCGTGGCCGCCCGAAAAGCTGAGCGGAATTTTCATTTCGGCCCCGTGGCTTACTTGATTTCCCAGGCCCACTGTCGAGATCGCCCCGATCGCGGCCATGCAGGCGAAGAGCCTCGTGGCACGCATTGCAAGTAGTCCTGATTGCCGGATCTTCATCGTGTATGTCCTCCCTCAAATAGCAAGCGCTGTTGATGGTCCAGTGGACCGATCGATCATAACACGAGTTCCTTCCCAGACGACTGTCGCAGCAGTCGGGTCTCTCCCAGCATTTCTTATCTCGGTGTCCTCAGTGTGCTCGGTGGCTATTCCGTATTTGTTCCAAAATCTCAAAAGCGATTGGTCACCGAAGTCACTGAGGAAGAAGGCAGAAGAAGAGATTACGGAAGCCTCCGCGACAGTCTGGCGCCCGACTTCATGTGTGATGCTTTCGACACGAACTTGGCTTCGATCTTTGTGAATTCAGGAGATGGCATCGTCCGAAACTGCTCCTTTTTGGCTATTACGCGAGTGGCGGCCCAGCCGGAGGCCGGGTAAAATCAACGCGCGTCTGGCGGCCGGTCATATTCCTCGGGGGATCGATTGATGGCTTGCGCAACTTTGCTCGCGGTGTTCTTTCTAGGTCTCTGCTGTGGGCAGATTGCCCTGGCCGACGAACCAGCGCCAACTCCGGCGGTAACACCCGCCGAGCCTCAAGCTGCAGCTCCTGCCGCGACGCCGCCCGCGGCAGCCGCGCCGGAGCCTGCGGTTCCTGCGGTGATTCCCGCCGCAACGCCAGAACAAGTGCACCAGACGGTGGATCGCGCCATCGTTTATTTGCAGACCGAGAGCGGTTCCTGGTGGAGCACTCGCCACTGTGCCGCCTGCCATCACCTGCCGATGCCGGTTTGGGCCCTCGGCGAAGCTGATCGGCAGGGTTACGCGATCGACAAGAAGTTCCTGGCCGCGACGACCGAGGACATGCTCGGCAATAAGGAGAAACTGCTGGCCTCGAAGATCTTTCCCGACCCGACCGCTCCACCCGACCCGCGCCCGCAGGGTCGAGGTCTGAACATGGGACTTCCCTTCCTGGCGGTCGCGGCGCGGT
>DASXPZ010000136.1:0-6961 GCA_036493275.1 Pirellulales bacterium | reverse complement strand
CGAGATCTACCACCAGCTCGATCACATGGAAGGGGTGCTGATCCATAGCGGCGCTTGGCGCAAAGCGCAGCGCGCCCAGCGACCGCAGAAGCAATCCCCGCTGATCGCGAACATTCTCGGCCTCATCCGCGCCGGCGCGTTGCAGCCTGCGGAAGAGACGCGGACGGCGCTCGATGTCTGCCTACAGCAAATCGCCGACGCGCCGGGCGAGGCGCTGGCCGCGCTCGATTTCATCGAGTCGAAAGGATCCGGCGTCACGCTGCTGTTCGCCAATCAGTTGAATATTTTGCGGTACGAGAGCGAGCATGACCGATACCTGGTTCCCAACGAGTGGCTCTCGCAGCGAATCATGAATTTTGTCTTCACCAATCAATGGTCGAGCGGCTGGACCAACTACGCGCGTTGGCGATCGTCGCTCTTGGATTTTTGCTTGCAGCATTGCGTCTCGCCGCGCACGGTGCGGGAGCTGGTCGAGGACAATCCCAGCCTGCGCAGGGCCGACGGCGTCCATCTCTCCGAACTGATCGGCGCCGACGTCCCGCTCGATTGCGTCTTCGAAGCCAGCCGCCTGTTTTGGGCCTGATGGCGACAGCGGAGCGCTTTTGCAGTTTGCCTGATCGGTAATCTCGCGAGGATCGTCAATTTAGCCGCCGCGACGTTCGATCAATGTGGTAGCTGGCGATCGGATTGCCGGCGCGAGACCTGCTCCGGCTAGCCAACGTGGATTGAGCGATTCGATGCGCATCGGCCTGGCAGGGAGGTATCTACTTCGATCGCTCCTGCTTCTGGCGCTCATCTGGTGCGCGGCGCCGCAAATTGCCGGCGCGCAGCAGCGGATCCGATTTCTCGACGACGTCAGTCCGGACATGCCGGAGTTCGAGACAGACCGCGACGCGTTCACGCCCGCCACTCGACCGGTGATGCCGTGGATGTCGGTCTTGGAGTCGTCGTATTCGTACATCGATAATCGCGGCTCGGCCGACACGCATAGCTTTCCGGAGTTGCTATGGCGCTACGGCGTCGCGCCCGGCATTGAGCTCCGTTTAGGGTGGAACTTCGAGGTCGGCGGCGGTGGCAACGTGATCTCGAACAACGAAGGCGCCGAAGGACTGTTCGAGCCGGGAGTGAATCGCGAGTCTCGTGCTTTGTATGGATTGAAAGTCAAAGTCTCCGATCAAAGCGGCTGGATCCCACGCAGCGCCATGATCGTCGAAGGTTTTACTCCCACCTCAGGCGAGGCGAAAGCGACACAGATGGCCGCCACCTACACGTATGGGTGGGAGCTGCCGAATCAGTGGCGGCTCGATTCGGCCATGCGGTTTGCCACGGGGCGCGAAGACGGCGCCATGACGCAGCGCTGGGCGCCGTCGGTCGTGCTGCGGGTTCCGCTCGACGAGCGCTGGCAGGTCCACGCCGAATATTTCGGCAATTTTTCGCAAGGCGGAGACATGACGGCCGCCCGCGCGTTTTTCAGCCCCGGCGGCCACTACATGCTGACGTCCAACCTGGAGCTTGGTCTGCGGATCGGCTGGGGAATCACGGAACAGGCGGCGCCCTTCTTCGCAAACGTCGGTTTCGGCTGGCGCTATTAGGGCCTTCCGGGCGAAGTCTGAGAGTGTCCTTTGACAGGCCTTCAGATGCCCGGTTTCATCGGTCAGAAGCATTTTTACATTCCGCAAAGGCTTGTATTGCTTTTACTTCCGGCGAGCGGGATACTCGTTTGGGCGCGAATTGTCGCGGCGCCCTGGGTATCATCTCTCGAAATAGCAGTTTTGCCGCTCTCGTCGCCATGCGTTCTTGCAAAGGATGGCGGGGCGCCGGCCATGATTTCATTGAAGGAGTCTCGTGCATGAAATGTCTCGCCTGGCGTCCATGGCTTCGTCGCCCGCTCGTCTCGCTGGCTTTTATTTTCCTTTGCGTTTCCACGATAGGCTTGCGTTGGCAGTCCGCCAATGGCGACGATCCGAAGCCGACCGACCCAGCCGCGGCGGCGCCCGCAGAGAAGCCGGCCGACGACGCCCGCAAGGACGCGGCCAAGAAGGACGACGCTCCTCCACCGCCACCGGCCGACGCCAAGGTTTCGCCCGCGCGATTTCTATGCGCTTTAGACACCGCGGGCCAGCCCCACTTCGTCGGCAATGGCGAAGGGTATCGCGCGTCGGTGCTCGTGTTTATGACGACCGAATGTCCGATCTCGCGCGAGTACGTTCCCACGCTAAACAAGTTGGCGGCGGCCCTGAAAGATCAGCCGGTGAAGTTCTATGGCGTGATCACCGATTCGAGCTGCACGCGCGCCGCGGCCGCCGCCTTCCAAAAAGAATTCAAGATCGAGTTTCCGCTACTGTTCGACGCCTCGGGCGAGCTGGCCGAAACCCTCGGCGCCAAACACGTGCCGGAAGCCTTTGTGCTCAACGCCGAGGCCGACGTCGTTTATAGCGGACGGATCGACGACCTGTACGCCGAGACCGGCAAGAAGCGCTCGGCGGTGACCAAGAGCGATCTGGCCGAGGCGATTGCCGCGGTTGTCGCTGGCAAGCCGGTCGATGTGGCGAAGACCGAAGCGGTTGGTTGCCCGATCGAAGCGAAGGCGCCCGGCGATAAAACGGCGAAGCCGACGTTCAATCGCGATATCGCGCCGATCCTGTTCGCCAAGTGCGCCGAGTGCCATCGTCCGGGCGAGGTGGCGCCCTTCGCATTGCTGACCTACTCCGACGCGGCGAAGCGCGCAGACTTTTTGGCGCAGGTCACGCACAGCCGCAAGATGCCGCCGTGGCGAGCCGAGATTGGCCACGTTGCCTTCTTGGGCGAGCGCCGGCTATCCGACCGGCAGATTGCCCTGATCGAAACGTGGGCCAAAGAGGGCGCGCCGGAGGGCGCCGCCGAAGATCTGCCGCAGGCCCCGCAATTTGCCTCTGGCTGGAGGCTCGGCAAGCCTGACGTCGAGATCAAGATCCCACATCCGTTTACCGTTCCGGCCGGTGGCGAGGACATCTTTCAGCACTTTGTATTGCCGCTCAATTTGGACGACGACAAGGAAATCGTTGGCTGGGAATTCCGCGCCGGCAACGCCGCGGTAGTTCACCACGCCATCATCTTCCTCGACACCAGCGGCGTTGGTCGCCGCAAAGACGAAGAAACGCCAGAGCCGGGATATCGCACGTCGGGCTCCATAGGGATTCCGGTCGCCGGCATCGTGGGCGTCTGGACGCCCGGTATGACGCCGCAGTTTTTCCCGCAAAACATCGGACTGCCAGTCAGCAAGCGTGCTGACGTGGTTGTGCAACTCCACTTGCATCCGAGTGGTAAGGAAGAGGTCGATCAATCTTCGATCGCGCTCTACTTCGCCAAAAAGCCAGTCGACAGGCGGATGGCCGGCGCCCCGCTGGTCATTGGCTCGCTGATGATCGACATCCCGGCCGGCTCGAAGGATTACAGCATTACCTCGAGCGTGACCTTGCCGCTCGACGTGACGTTGATCTCGCTACTGCCTCACATGCACCTGGTGGGCAAAGAGATGCGGCTGACGGCCACGCTGCCCGACGGTGAAGTAAAGCAGCTCGTTTGGATTAAGGATTGGAATTTCTACTGGCAAGACAACTACGTCTATCGCGATCCGGTCAAGCTGCCGACCGGCACGCGGCTGGATATCGTCAGCAAGTACGACAACTCGGAAGACAACGCGCTGAATCCGAGCAAGCCGCCGCAGCGGGTGTTGTTCGGCAACGATAGCACGGACGAAATGTGCTTTGGCATTTTCCAGGTGGTGGCCGAGCGACGCAGCGACGAGCAGAAGATCGGCATGGCGCTGATGCAGAGCGCATTCAAGCAATGGGTCGACTCGCCGATCGACGCTGAAGGCCGTAAGCACATCCTGGAAGAAGCGGGCAAGCTGTTTGGCACCGACGCCTCGAATCTCAGCGGCCTGTTGCGCGGCGGGGGACTCAACCGCCCCGGCGGCTTCGGCGGCCGCGGAGGCTTTGGCCGAAGCGGCGACCGAGACCGCGGCGGCGAGCGCGGCCGCCGCGACGGCGACAAGTCGGATGATAAGAAGCCGGACGATAAAAAGCCGGAAGGCGGCGTAAAGATCGTCGTGCCGGGCTGAGCGGCGCGGGCCGCCTGCGCGGCAGGCTATAGGCTGTAGGCTTGAGGGAAGACGAAGACGCTCTCGCGGGCTGGCGCCACCGTATTCTTATTGTTAAGACTTGCAGCACTTGAGGCCGCGGCCCTCATCCGGCAACCTCCGGTTGCCACCTTCTCCCGAGGGGAGAAGGACGCGCTGGCGCGTTTCTTGCATTTTCCTCAAGCCTCAAGTCTCAAGCCTTCCGCCCTACATCAACAGCGCTTCGGCGATGGCGAAGTAGGCCAGGATGCCGGTGACGTCGACCAGGCTGGCGACGAAGGGGTTGCTCATCAGGGCTGGGTCGAGCCCGAGGCGTTTCAGCAATAGCGGCAACGTGGCCCCGACTAAGTTGCCGCAGACTACGACCGCGGCCACTCCCAGGCCGACGACCACCGCCAGTTGCGAGGTCGAAATATCCTGCTTACCCGGCGGGGCGACCCAAATGCGCAAAAAGCCAAGGCAGCCGAGGGCCACGCCCAACGACGCGCCCATCAAAACCTCGTGAATCACGATCCGGAACCAATCCGATGGCCGCACTTCGCCCAGCGCCAGCGCGCGGGTGATCATGGTGGCCGATTGTGAGCCGCAGTTGCCGCCGGCCGAGATAATCAGCGGAATGAAAAACAGCAGGCTCGGGAACTCCTTGAAGGTGTCCTCGTAGCTGATCATCGCCGTCATCGTCAAAAAACCGCCCACGAACAAGATCGCCAGCCAGAAACTGCGCTTCCCCCACATCGTCACAAACGGCGTGCGGAGGTAACTCTCCTCGAGCGGGCCGACGCCGCCCATGCGGTAAACGTCTTCAGTCGCTTCGTCCACGATCACGTCGATCACGTCGTCGTGCGTGACGATGCCCACCAGGTGGTTCTCCTGATCGACAATCGGCAGCGCCAGCAAGTCGTACTCCATCAGCTTGCGGGCCGTGAGCTCCTGGTCTTCGTCGACGACCGACGAGATGACGTCCGTCTGCATGATGTCGGCCACGCGGCGTGAAGGAGGGGCGAGGATCAGGTCCTTCAACGAGACCATTCCTACCAGCCGGCGCTGTTCGTCGACCACGTAGCAGTAATAAATCGTCTCGCGGTCAGGCGCCTCGTGCCGCAACCGCTCGATCGACGCGGCGGCCGTCAACTCGGCCGGAATCGTGGCGTAGTCGCTCGTCATCACCGAGCCGGCAGTGCTCTCCTCGTAGGAGGAAAGCTTGCGGATGTCTTCGCGTTCAGCCTGCGCCAAGAGGGGCAGAATCTGCTCGGTTCGCTCCTCGGGCAACCGCGTCAACAGGTCGGCCCGCTCGTCGTGCGACATGGCGCTGACCAGGGCCGCCAACTCCCCCCGGTCCATCAATTGAGCGATGCCGTCCTGCAATTCCGGATCGAGGTACGAAAACACCTCGGCGCGGCCGCGGGCCGTGAGCAATTTCAGCACGAACAGTGCTTCGGCCGCGTCGAGATCGTCGAGCAATTCGGCCGCGTCGGCCGGATGATGCGGCGCAAAGAAATCGCGCAGCGACCGCTCGTCGCGATCGACGATCAGCTCTCGCAAGTCTGGCGCTAGCAGCGGATGTCGCATCGCGAAAAAACCCTTGGCGTCTGCAAAGACTCGACCGGCCGTCCGAGAGCCCACGCCCAATCATGCCTCTCTTGCGGCGGGCGTCAACTTCAAATGGAGGTCAGCCGCGAGGTGAGGTCGGCGGCGATTGACAACACCTGCCCGTCGGGGACGGCGTCCCAAGTTTGATCTCCGATCGGCTCCGACGCCACCAGCACCGCCCGGCATTTGTTGTCTCCGGCGAATCGGTCCTGGGGAGCGTTTGACCCCAGCCGTAGCCAGTTCAGATTGTGCTTGAATCGCGAGGCGACGAGCGAAACGCCGTCGGTCATCACAAAATTCAACTTAGCCGGTTCGTCGGGGCCGGTGGCCACGCTCCAGGCGTCTAAGACCGGGATCGCTTCGGCGAGGACGCGCGTCAGGACGCCCAGATCGGCGGCGCCTGTCCCTTCGAAGGCCGGTTCTTCGGTTGCCTGGCCGGCGCGGCGCAGCCGGCTCAATAGCCAGTAGAAGACGTGCTCACTGTCGGTCGTTCCCTGGATCCGCGACCGCAGGTCAACGTCTGTCTCAGCAAGGACGCGCTCGCGGATTTCGGCAAAACCGGTCACGGTGCCATTGTGCATGAAGAGCCAACGACCATGGCCGAAGGGGTGTGCGTTCTCCGTCAATCGGCTGCCGACCGAGGCCTGCCGCACGTGGGCCAGCACGATGGGCGAAGCGGCCCGCCGCGCCGCCACTTCGAATTCCGGACTTTCGCGCGCGGCGTTGGGGCTGCGGAAGACGCGCGGGGCGCCCTGCTCGTAATAGCCGATTCCCCAACCATCGCCATGCGTCTCGCCGCGCAAGTCGCCACAACTTTGCTTGAGCAGCGAATGCGCATCGGAAACGAGAACCCCGTCGACGGACAAAGCCTGCAACGCTCGATGAGCATATAAACGGCACATGATCGACGCCCGACGTCTTTCAATTGAGCCAGAAGGTGCTGGCGGCCAGCGCATGCTATCTCGGAGCGGGCGAACGGGGAAAACAGGTCGCCGCGCGAGTCCGGCGAACGGAGCGAGGAGCGATCGTGTCTGATGCAATTATACTCAGGAAGGCGATCTCGGCCTAGCTCGTCGAAGCCGCGTCGAGCCGAGTAGTTCAACCCGGTTCGATTTCGACGGACGATCTTCAATCTTTTGTCTTGGTTCCTCCGCGCTCCTCTGCGCTCTCTGCGGTTCTATCTCTTCGAATAGAAGAGAAGAAGAATATTAACCGCAGAGTCGCGCAGAGGAACGCAGAGGAAATGCAATA
>DASXPZ010000135.1:0-7778 GCA_036493275.1 Pirellulales bacterium | reverse complement strand
GGCGACAACTTTCGAGTTACCAAATCGTGAGCGAAGGACTTCAGTCCGAAGTTCACGATTTCTTCCAACCTACCGGCTTCAGCCGGTAGTAATTCAGTCTGCGTCGCGAACACCGGCGTCGTCCGTGGGAAGGCTTTGCGTCGCCACTGAGTCTAATGACCCCAGAGGGCGCGGCACAAGCGGCCAAAAGAAATCAGAACAAACCGACAGGCCCTTATTGGGGCGCGTCGAACATTTGCGTCGCCGACGGTTCTTTATCATTGCCCACCGCCTGCGTCGTGGCAAAGCGGTGGTCGCTCGTCTCCGGTTTGGTGGTCGCGACGCCTCCGCTGGTCGTGACTTGCCGCCACCAACGGTCCGCCTCTTTGCGATTCCAACTGCTCGCGGCTCGACAGCGAGTCAAATCGTCGGCAAGTTCCGTCGCAGTCTGCGGACGCTCGGCGACGTTTTTGGACAAGCAGCGTAAGATCACCTGCTCCAAGTCGGCGGACACTGGGGCGCCGAGCCGGGTCGAAAGGCTATCGGGCGTCGCGCTGACGTGTTTCTGCAAAATCGAGATCACGCTCTCGCCGTCGAAAACCGGCGTCCCTGTCAATAAGAAATAGCCGACGGCCCCTACCGCGTACAGATCGCCGCGCGCGTCGACGTGTTCTGGGTGTTGAATTGATTCGGGAGACATGTAAAGCGGCGTGCCGGTGAAAGTGCCCGCGCTGGTGACCGACGAAGACTTCTTGGCGTCGAGCGCCTTGGCCAGGCCGAAGTCGAGCACTTTGACGAAATCATGCAGGCCGCCGCGATCGGTCAGCATAATATTCGCCGGCTTGATATCGCGATGAATCAACTCGATCGAATGCGCCTCGGCCAGCGATCCGCAGATCTGATCCAGAATGTAGATCACGCGCCCTTCGCTCTGCGGACCATATTGCTTGATGAGGTCTTCGAGGTTGATCCCTTGCAGGTACTCCATCGCGTAATAAAAAATCCCCTCCGGCGTGTGGCCGTAATCGTAGATTGCGATGGTGTTGGGATGATTCAGCCGGCTGGTGAGTTGCACTTCTCGCTCGAAGCGCGCAAGCGATTGTGTGTTGGTCTTCTCGACGCTAAGTAACTTGACCGCCGTCGGCCGGTGGAGCATGGCGTGATGGGCCCGATAGACCATCCCCATGCCCCCTTCGCCCAGTTTCTCGTCCAGTGTGTATTGACCCAGACGTTTGGCCTCGATGGCCGCAATACGCGCCGCCCGGTTGGCCCGCGCAACAAACACCGAGAAGACGAAGATCGCCACGCTTGACGCGATCAATAGCGCAAACATTCCCCAAAACGCCTTGCGCAGCACGTAGAGCGCCTGAAACGCTTCGTCCTTGTCCTGCTCCGTGGCGACGCCAAAGCCGAGGTCGTCGAGCCACATCCAAGCGCCAATGCTCGGCACGCCACGATAATCTCGATAGCCGTTGACGTCGTGCCCGTCGCGGCCGGCGGTCGCTTCCCCAGCCAGCTTGGTGAGGGGCTGCTTCGCGCGACGCTCGGTCGGGCGCTCCCCCAACATCATGTTTGCGCCGGGATTGCGAAGTTCGATGGCGAGAATCGAATGGGCGTCAGTCTGATCGACCAACAGGCCGATCTCCTTCAACTGTTCATCGAATCGGCTCTGACTCAACATGCGACCAGATTGATCAAACGCGTAAGTCTCGCCCGTCTTGCCCGATTTGGCGATTTGCAAGATCCTGGTAAAGTCTTTGTCGGGCCGAATTCGCAAGCCAAGCGCGCCGACGATCTCTCCCTCCTCATTCCGCAGCGGCGACGCGGTGAACATGGTCGGCAAGCCGGCCCTCAATTCGCCATGCTCATCGGGGAGCAAGATCGTGCTCGAGTAAGGCTTCGAGACTTCAGTTTTACCGGCGTTGACCCGATCGAAGTACTCCTTGCGATATCCCCCTAAGGGCGTGCCAAGTGGGTTGTCGATGTCTGCCGCCACGACCAGGCAATCAGGCGAGACGACAAAGTAGCCGGTGTAACCATAATGCTTCAGGCGCGCGGTCAGCCGCTGGCGCAGCGCGTCTTGCTCCGGCGCAAGCATCAACTGTCGTCCGAGATTTCCATCGCCATCGGCAATCTTCAACAACGGAGCGACGATCTCGGCCAATTTTTCATCGCCGGCGATCAGTTCGGCGTCGACAGCCTGTTCCGCGATCCAGACTTTCACCGCGGCGACGTCGGCCTGAAGAATCGTCTGCATGTCGGCGATTCGCCGCTCCCGCATGGCGGTCTCGACCGATCGGCTGACCCACCAGCCCACGATGCTCAGCAGGATGACGGCCAAGATCGGCCAGACCCAAAGCTGCTTGCGCATCGCCAGACTGCTGAGCGCAACCGAGCGCACGATGCTGCGGGCGCTCGAAGCGACGGCGCTGGCGGCCTTGGAAGTGAGTTTTGCTTGATCCACCATTCCGACTCCGGCCCAAGCTCCAGCGGCCCGCTGAACAAAAGCAGAATGCCAGGGCAGTAACGACATGCTTGTCCGGGTTCACAGGCCGGTTAGGCGCGACTGGCCATTATCTTTTACGCCGCGCGGGGTCGCCAGGCGCGCAGCAAACGCCAGGAATTCAGCGGTTTTCTCCATCGGCGGAGGACGATCGCCGCCGATCAACCCGCACGATCGAATCGAGCGGAGTTAAACAAAAATCGAATAAATTACGTTGCAAACCCCCCTTCAGAATGTAGAATCCCGGCTAGACTAGGCCCTGCCATTCGGCCTACATCGTGATACGAGGGGCCTCTTTCTCGCGGCTCAGGCGTTGGCCTGGCAGGGCAGTTCATTACCGCAGGCGTTTTTTGTTCCCAAGAATGCGTTCTTCGCGGGACTCAGCAAGAACCCTCGAGGGACGCGGTCACTTTTCAGGCAAGGAGACGCTCATGAAAGTGTTTTGGCTTCCCGTGGCGCCGGCGCTGCTGGCCCTTTTTCTATTCGCCGGCTCGGCGAACGCACAGATTGCGAATCCGCTCAGTGCGTTCCCGGTTGATACGGACGGCCAATACGATGGCCCTGAGTGGAGCGATATCACGCCAGCCTGGTTCACCAGCGACCCAATCAACGGCGCCACGCCAACCTTCGCCGGTGATCCGAACGCCAACAGCCTGCTGTTTGCCGGCCTGGCCAAGGACACGCCCGCTTCGGATCCCGAGCTCTACCTGATGTACGACTATCTGGGCCGCACCAATGCCCCCACGGTTCCGGGCGAGCTCCTCGGATCGGTCAGTTTTCCGCTGGACGTCGGCGGCGTCTCGAAGCATATCTCGGTAATTTTCAACGCATCGAGCACTCTGGGAGCTGGCGGCACAAGTTTCTTCGACGTCTCCGTCGACTTGCACGATGGATCGGGGTTGCACGACCCAGCTCAGTTTGGGCTCGAAGGATCTCTCGGCCCCGGCACAACGCCGGTCAACCCCTTGTGGGGCGTGACCGCCGCTTCAGCATTTCATACGACGACGCATGAGCTGATCGAAATCGGAGTTCCGCTACACATCAAGGCTGGCTTCGGTCCGGCGTTTCCGCCGCAAGGCATCGGTGACGATCCCGCCGGGGGCGGTGGCTACTCGCCTCTTCCGGCCTTCTGGACCAGCGACATCACGGACAATCATGGCGATCCACCGGCTAGCGGCGGGTTGTTCCAGATCAATCCAGATGGCTCAACTTCAATCACCCCGTTTCATGTGCCCGTGCCTGAGCCGTGCACATTTGTGCTGGGGGGCTTCGGCGTCCTGTGCCTGTGGGCGCTGGGCCGCAAGCGATCTTAATCCAGCTAATTAAGGCGGCGTGTCCGTCGACGAACAGTCCCCGGGAGCTCGTCCCGTCGCCCTCTAGTCGCGTTTCCGCGCCGGGGCGCCGGGGCGTTTCTTTCTAGCTGAAGAGGGAATGATTTCAAGACGCATAGCTGCACGCGCCAGGAAGCTGCGTCCGGAAATAGGACGCCCACTGTAGGCCGCCCAATAGCGCGCAAGTGGATTGGGCCACGGGTGGATTAGGCAATAGTCTGGCACGGAACGGATGGCTTACCGGCGACAAGTTCTTAGGGCGTTCGTCACGCCAAGCGTTTGCGTTGGCCGATTCGCGCGGCTGCCAAAACACCGAGCGCTCCAAGCCCCAGCAGCACCACGGTCGCCGGTTCGGGCACGGTAAAGAGTTGGCCGCGGATTTCGCCGCTGGGAAACACTTGCGACGTGACGCGAAGATAGGTATTGCCCGCTGTCATGTCAGTGATCTGGGCAAGCGTGAGCGTGCCTCCGCCGCTGAACGTTCCGGTGGTCGCTCCCGGCGTGTCGTTGGTCAACGTCATGATCAACGGACCATTCGAGCCGACGGCGGCGTCATTGAGAAAGACGTTGAACGAGCCGCCAAGCAAGTCCTGGTAACTGCCGAGCGTAATCGAGAAAGCGCCGGTGACGTCGTTCAGCGTGGCGTCGGCCAAGCCAAACGCTGGCGAAGCATTTGGCGGGACCATTTGCAGACCGTCGAGGTTAGCTTGGAGAGTAACAGTAGCCGCTGTCGCGCTGGAAGCACACATCAGAGACGCAAGAAGCAGCGCCACGCCGCTGTACGATTGAGCCGACCTCATGAGCTTTACCTCCAAAGGTATTGTGTGTGAACGCCTAGCTTAGCTTCACCGTGCGGAACGCGGTTCCACGATTCGCCGCGCACGATGGAAGCACGTGTTGTTAAATCAAATCCGTCGATCTCCGCTTCAACCCACAGAACGCACTCACGCGGGAGCAGCGATAGAATACACAACGTGATTGGCTTTCGCGATCATTTGTTGATGAAAAAAATCAATTCCACCCCACACCCCCCGTACGGCGGTTGATTTTTATCGGAAAGTTAGGCAAGCCGTGTGATGGGAAAAAACAGTCGCGAAAGTAACTCGGGCAAATCCGATCCGGCAAGTGGCGTTGGTCTCGCGATTCCCTAAATCGCCGTGCCAAAGAGCGCCCCCGCGCCCCAGGTGAGCGCCATCGCCAGCGCTCCCCAAAAAGATACCCGTAGGGTGGCCCGTGCGACCGGCGCCCCGCCGACTTTCGCCCCTACCGCGCCCAGCGTTCCTAAAGATAAGAGCGACGCGGCGGCGACCACCGGAATCAGCAGCCAGCGAGGTGTGACGAGCACAGTCGCTAGAGGCAGCACCGCGCCAGCGGCAAACGTGGCGGCGGAAGCGAACGCCGCTTGCACCGGTCGGGCGACCAGAATATCGGAAATGCCGAGCTCATCGCGCGCATGTGCGCCGAGCGCGTCTTTCGCCATCAGTTGCGTGGCAACTTGCCGAGCCAGCGGTCGATCGAGCCCGCGCCCGACGTAAATGTCGGTCAGCTCTTCGAGCTCTCCCTCCGGGCTGTCCGCAAGCTCGATACGCTCGCGGTCGAGGTCGGCGCCTTCGGTGTCGGCTTGCGAACTGACCGAAACATACTCGCCGGCAGCCATCGACATCGCGCCGGCCACCAGCCCGGCGATTCCGACCAGCAGGATCTGATGCGTCTGCGTCTCGGTCGCGGCGACCCCCAAGATCAGACTGGCGGTCGAGACAATTCCATCATTCGCACCCAACACGGCGGCCCGCAACCAGCCGATATGTTCCGTGCGATGCTGTTCTCGATGGCGGGCTTTCATGAAGTTTCTTTCGGGCCTTTCATCCGGATTCGAACCAGCAAGTCATGCAGGCCTTCGGCGGCTGCCGGTCGTTCTGGAAGAGTCGAAGCGTGGTAAGCCTGTTCTAATTCGGCTAGCAGCCGGGCAAATTCCGCCTGGTGAAATTTTAGGTCAGCGCTGGTGAGCCGTCCTTTCTCAGGTCCGGCGAGCTTGCGGGCGATCAATTCATCGACGTACGTCAATCTGGCCTCGGTGTTGAGATGGACCAGGTTGGCCTCTACTTTGCCGGTCTTCATCAGGTGGATGCCGGTCAGCAGGACTCGGTAGACGTAGAGCAGTGGTTTGACTTTGGGAGGGTCTTCCTTCTGAAAGAGCTTCCATTGGGTATCCGCAAAGCCCAGATAATGGTGCGCGTGGTGCTTTGTCACACAGGTCGTGGCAAGTGCTTTCAGCTCCTCGTGCTCTGGCGTGGTATGAATCACCAGCGGTGAAAGGACTTGTTCCAGCACATAGCCATTCTTCTTAAGCAACAGTCCGAAGAACTTTTTTGCGTCGTGCGTAACTAGGTCGATTTCCAGTCCATCGTAAATGCCGGACTTTTCGATCGTCTCTGGCCCCGACGTAAGCCCCACCACCTCCGGCAAGGGCAATACGTGGACGCCGCGCAAATCGAAATCCGAATCGGGCGAAGGGAAGCCGTACAAATGGGCGCCGCTGATCGTGGCGAAAACGAGCGGGTAAGGATGTTCAGCAACTTGCGCCGTCAGGCGAGGGTCGATCTTCACGGCGATGTCTCTTTGAGGGCGGCAACGCGGGCTGCAATCAGAAAGGAATTCACTCGTTCGTAATCAGGTCGCTCGGGCAAGGACGTCGTCGCATAAGCAGTCTCGAAATCCTGGTGCAACCGTAATCGCCATGTTTCCAACGACTCCACGTCAAACTCTCCGCGCCGAATGGCCAACAACTCTTCTCGATGCGCATCGACTCGCACGGTCAACTCGCCTGTGCGGAGGACTTCGATACCCGACAGCAGTAGCCGGATCAGATGCATCACATGCTTCCATTTAACCTGTCCTCGATTGCGGATGTCTGCCTGCATCTTTTTGAATTGCGAAAGGACGTAGCCGTTGTAGGTCTGATACACCAGGCGAGAAAGAAAGAGCGAGCGCATCTCGCGCAATTGTTCTGCCAGTGGCGTCGCGGTTTCGACTATCGGGGTATAGAGGCACTCCAGCACGTTCGGGTTCGCCTTCAGCGCCAGGATCAGAAACTTTTGCAGTTCCCAATAGGCTTCTTGCGTCTCGTTATTTTCGATTTGCTCCGGCACGCCGTAAAGCGACCAGTGCAATTCGGCTGATGGGAGATAAATGCCGCGGCGATCGATGTCCGAATCCTCACCGGCTAGCCCATACGCTTGCGAGCCAATTACGCAACGATAAATAACGCGTTGGAACAAGTTCGTCTTGGCCGTTCCTTTCGCGGCGTCGCCAATTTCTCCTTCTTTGAACTGGGCAAGCGGCATGAGTTCCGCTGGCTTGAGGGGGACTTCGTAACCGTCGAGGAACCGCACCCGATAGGAGTGCGCGATATCCGCAGGCGATTTGACGATCACACCTACCGCCCCACGAGGATGCAAGACCTCGCCGCCGACACGCAGCACGTCGACCAACGACACCACCTGCGTTCCCGGCGAGTAAATCAGATTGGCGTGATGATGAACTCTGTCAGGCACGTTCGAATTCTCCTTTGCCCCAAAATCCGAATGCTCGCCGCAGCCAAGTTCGTTTACCGCAAAAACATCCGATAGACAGGGTTCTCGGTCTCGTCGACGTAAGGATAGCCCAGGCTGTCCAGAAAGGGGCGGAAGGCATCTTGTTCGCCGTCCGCGATTTGCATGCCGATCAAGATGTGGCCGTAGTCGGCGCCCTGATTGCGATAGTGGAACAGACTAATATTCCAATTCGGATGCATGCACGACAAAAAACGCATCAGCGCGCCGGGACGCTCTGGAAAGTCGAACCGATAGAGCCGCTCGTCGCGCGCCAATCGGCTGCGGCCTCCCACCATATGTCGCACGTGCGCTTTCGAGAGCTCGTCATCCGTGAGATCGACCGCGGCAAAACCGTTTTCGGCGAATCGCTGC
>DASXPZ010000134.1:0-3553 GCA_036493275.1 Pirellulales bacterium | reverse complement strand
GCACCAATGTCTGCCGAACCTCCTCCCAGCAAAGCACTTGCGCCGCGCGTGTAACCCCGCGGCACGCAGGTTGCACTAGAAAAGTGCCGGCTGGGAAATCAATCCAAGGGAAAACAAGAAGGAGCACCGCCATGAAACGCTACATCCTCGCCGCCGCGCTCGCGCTGGCCGCCACATTCGCCGTCGCCGATACCGCTTCCGCCCGCCGCTATTACTGGGGCGGACCCTACGGCGTCACCACCGGCGGCGGTTACCAGGTCGTCCCGGGCCCCGTCCCCTACAGCACGCTGATGGTCCCCGCCCCGCCAACCACGACCTACGTCGGCCCCTTCGGCCGCGTCCACTACTACCCCGCACCAGTAGTCTCCACCTACCCAGGCTGGTACTACTAAGCAGCGTGGAGCAGGGAGCTTGGAGCCAGGAGTAAGAGGTTGGAGTAAAACAACCGGCTGAAAGCCGAGAGAGCAACTGAGCTCTGGCGCTTTGGCCGAGCGCGAGATTGCCGTGATAGCTTGACCGACAAAGCACGAAGTTCCGTCCCTGATCCCTGATCCCCGTATCCTGAATCCTGTCCCCTCGCGCTCCGACATGCCCTTGGCGCCCTGGGCGGTTAGATCTTCGGCCTGGCTAAAAGCTAAAAGCTGACGGCTAAGAGCTTCTTTCCATCCCTCAAACAAACACGCTCGCTGCCACATGGAAGTGTTCGCCAAGCAACCGCATCACACGCCGACTGATCGGCCGCTTTCCAGACAGAATCAATGATGCGTTGGACTGGCTGCCGACCACCCGGCCCAGGTCCGTGATGTTCATCTCATGCTCTTCCATTAAATGCTTGAGCATCGTCAGCGGCGTAACTTCCGGCAAATTGTCCGCATCGTGCCGCCGCTGATAATCTTCGATCAGCACCGTGAGCGCATCCAGATAGTCCTGCTCCCCTGCCGTGAGCGTGCCTTCATCGTAGATCGCCAGCTGGCCCGCAATCTTCATCGCTGCCGCAAGCTCCCGTTTGCTGCGAATTGGCCGCAGCGGAAATTGCCGAATCAATTTCAAATAGTCCCGGTCAGGCGCCGTCGAAGTCGCGATATTCATAGCGTTTCCTTCCACCGATCTTTCGAGTACTCGGCGTGCGTCATGAACAGCAGCGTGTAGATCACCTGCCGGTTGAAATGAATCGCCGTCACCATTCGGTATCGGTTGCCGCGGATGTTGAACACGACCACAGTCCGCCGACTCGCCACAGGCACCGGATCGGCGTGCGGATAAACCCGCCTCACGTCAGCCAGGTTTCGCCACTCGGAATTGCGCGCGTTTTTCAGCCACGCGCTCAGTGCCTCTCCGGCATCCGAGTGTCGTGTCGCCCACTGCTTCACTGTGCCACCATGAATCACTCTCACATATTATATTTTGCAATATGTATTGCAAAATGTCAAGTGCCATCGTGGCCCAGGCACGCCTAATTCAGAATCAATTGGACGCGTCCCCCTGTCCCCTGTCCCCTGTCCCCTGTCCCCTGTCCCCTGTTCCCTGACCCCCGACCCCTGACCCCTGACCGCACCGCGCCGCCGTCAATTCCCAATTCTTGGCCAGGCGACTTTTTCTCCGCGCTCCGAACTCCCTGTCGAAGACTCGCCGTGGCGAGCTCCGCGCTTCTCAGGGTGGCCAAAACCGGCATATGTACATAAGTTCACATCTGCTCTATGTTGATCGCTTGCCCACGACGACTCGGCCGACACCCTGATAATTCGTGCCAAAATGCTGAACGCTCTCGATCGAAAACCGCGGCGGGCTCGCGCAAAGACGTTTACGGATCGCACTCCTCGCATCCTCTTCGATGCTCTGGCGCCCGTGCGTCTTTGCGTGGCCCACTCCGCCGCCCAGTTCCATCAGCGGTTCGCCGTTCGAATGTCGCCAAGGTCGTGTCATCGCCAAATTCTGACGTTCTATGGCGCAACCTCGCGAAAAACTCCATGTTGTGACCTTCATGCATTCAGACGATCTATGGCAGCCGTGACCGTGGAAGCACTCCGTCGACGTTTAAATCCTGTAGATTTATCCGATCCTGTTATCACGTCAAAAAAAGTTAGGCCCTCGCGCACAAAACTACCCATACTTTTGCACGACCAAGAGTTCAAATCCGTCCTGCTTTACGGGGTTCGGCGCGCAGCTCAGCGCGCAGAACGAACGAGTTTTGCAGCCAAAAACTGGGACCCCTGTTTTCGCGACAAAATGAAAGTCGATGCGGCAGCACGACTTAGCGAGACCAGCCCGCAGAACCGCGCCGGCAAAATTCAAAGAACCTCGAGCCCTGCGCTATTTTGCGCTGCGAACCCATCGCCGACCGCGACAAAAGTCCAAGAGAAAGGAGCAGGTCAGCCGGAAAGAAAATTACCTGTCCCCTTCGAAAAACTCGCGTCCTCTTCGAGCAAGGACGCTTTAACAATCAGCGAGTGTTTTTCTCCCCGCTCCACGCCCCCTGCTCCACGCTTACGCCGTTCTTCGCAGCCGGATCGTCGCGCCATGCACCGGATGTTGCACGGCATGATCGTCCTTCGCCACAATCTGCCGGCCAACTCGCTCACCGACGTGCACAACCAGCGGCGCTTTCAGATTAATCACCAGCGTATCGTTCACCTGATTGAGAATCGCCAGCACTTGCGCCTCCTCAGCCGATGGCAAACCGAGCGGCTCGATGTCCCGCCGACCAACGCGGACCTTATAATCCGGCACAAATCGCCGCGGGCTCACCACCGCGAGCGCGACCTCCGGCCGGTCGAGACTTTGCAGCCAACCGAGCGCGTCGTTCTCGGAATCGGCGAGCAAAGCCCACTCGCGGCAATCCTCCATGCCGATCAGTCCATCGGCAAACGTGAGGATATCCTCCTGTTCAACGGAAACCGTGCCGAAGCGAGTCGTCGTAATGTCCATGCGTTCCTTCGCTCTCAATCAAAAAAGCAACCAGCGATTCTACAAATAGTTGAGAATCGACAGTTGCAAAATAGTGGCCGTCGTTTGCAGCGATGCCTGCAAGGAATACTGCTTGGCGGTCAGATTAGAAATTGCCTGCACCAAATCCACGTCGGTCTCGTCGGAGAGCGACGATTGGAGCTGTGTGTTTTCGTCTTTGAGCCGCGTCGAAAGCACGCCGAGGCTTTGCGTCCGCGATCCAACATCCGCCCGCGCGAAGTTCAGCCGCGAAAGGTCCGTATCGAGCGGAGTAAGCGCGGCGCCGATTTGCGTAACGTCGCCGCTTTGCAAAGCGGTCTTCAGGCGAATCAGCGTGTTGAAGACGCTGTCGACTTCGTGCGTATTGTTGTCGGCGCTCGTGAGCACGTAGTTGCCGCTGCCATCGGTTACGTGCGAGCTGACCTGCGTTTGCCCGGCCGGCACAAAGCCGAGATACTGCGCCGCTTGGCTCCCCTCGGCGGTTGCGACCGTGAGATCGCCCGTATTCGTCGTGCTCGAATCGACCAACTCGATGCCGTTGCCAGTCGTAGCGAGCTGCGCCGTGACACTGGCCCCCGCGCTGGTGCTCGCCTGATTGATGGCGTTGATC
>DASXPZ010000133.1:0-1760 GCA_036493275.1 Pirellulales bacterium | reverse complement strand
GTCGGCGGCGTACGAACGCCACACAAATGCGTCCCATAGGCCCGTGGGGTCAATTCGATTGACCGGATCATCCCCCGCATAAACATACAAATTCGCCTGCCCACCCCTGAGCAAAATAGGATCCTTCGCCAACCACCGCCCAACCTCCGCGTCATAGTCGCGCGCCCCAAACCGCACCAGCCCCGTATCCTCGTCGTACAACCCGCCCGCGAACCCGAACGGCTGCTGCCACTGCGCGAACGCGCCGTTGTTCAAGACAGACGCCTTGCCCCAAGGGTCGTAAGCGATCGTCTCGGCGATCACGCCCGTCGCCACGTTGACGATCACCCGCGGGCTACCCAGCTGATCGGACAGGAACTTGAACACCGTGCCGTCCGCGAGGACCATGAAGTCCGGCGTGTTCGGGTGCGAGGCGTACACGAAGCGCGCCGCCAAATTGCCCGTGCTGTCGAGCACTGCGGCGATCCGTGAGCCACCGTACAAGTACTGGGCGTACGCCGCGCCGTTTCTCTTCTTCAGAATGCGGCGATTGAACGCGTCGACCACGTAATCGACGATGACGGTGGGCTCGAGCACCTCGGAGAGGTTGCCGAGCGAGTCTGGGGTTGCCCCGCTTCTATACGCCGCAACACGGCCTGGCGTGCTCGCAAGCTGCGCGCGCCAGGGGCCCGCCTGACGCCGGGCTCCGCCCGGACGTGGGGGCCCCGACGGCCGCCGCCGCGCGTGACTGTTGGTGTCGTGGCTGACAGCGGCGGTCGCGTGATGCTCGGTGACAACTGCTCCTTTTCCCGGCTCGCGCCCGGTCTTCGCGAGAGCGCGCAGGATCTGCGCCGCGCCCGGCGAGTGCGACGCATTGTCAGGTGCAGTGCGGCGTGGCGAGAGATGCGTCGGCGGGGGCGCGTCACAGATCCTGCGCGACGGGGGCTTCGTCCGGCCGCGAGCCGGGAAAAGGAGAGTCCCATGTCCCATCGCGCTATCGTCCTCGCTGCTCACGCTGATCGCCTCAGGCAGGCGCCAACTGACTCAGAAGCTCGCCTTTGGCGAACTCTGCGCTCAAGCCAGCTCGGCTGCGCGTTTCGTCGCCAGGTCGTGCTGCTCGGATTCATCGTGGATTTCTTCGCGCCTGAGGCCCGTCTCGTGATCGAGGTGGATGGAGGATATCACGCGCGGAGGCGCAAGGCTGACGAAAGGCGAGACCGGAAGCTGCGCCGCGCTGGCTATCGCGTGCTGCGCGTTGATGCGCACCTTGTGCATCGAGAACTTGATGCGGTGGTTGCGCGTATCACTGTCGAGATCCATCGGGTTGCGACTGAGCAGCCCTAGAGCGCGCCGCGCTGAACGCTGAACGTGCTTGATGGCGAAGGCCTCGAACCATTTACCTCATCCTTGCTCACTAGCACTCAGCGATTCTTGCGCATTCGCGCTCGGTGGTTGAGGACGTAACGCAGGGAACCGGGATCGACACAAAATAGCACAAACGGCACAATCATTGCCCACCAGGAAGGCGCACCGATAGCTCCTAGCATCCCGCAAATTGGTGACAACATGGGCACAAGAGTAGGGCGGCGTTCCAACGACGTGGACCGCTTTGCAAGGGAATTCCATTTTGCGTTCAATGCGGTAAGCGCGACCGCCATCATCCACACCAAGCCAGAGCAAATCCAACGGAGAAGAACCAGACGATTCATTGGCAAATGCGCTGACCCCAGGTCCCCTTGACCCATTGCCAGCCATTTGGATAGGAGAGTTCAGACGCCTCG
>DASXPZ010000132.1:0-2537 GCA_036493275.1 Pirellulales bacterium | reverse complement strand
TCGCGGCTGTCGGGCGCCTTCGACCCCGCTCCAGTGCTCGCGCCCCAGGCGCGAGAGCCATCCTCCCACAAACCCGGACGATCCGATCACTAGCAACCGCGGACGCGCGTGAGACATAGGATGAACTATTCCAGCGGCCCGAGTTCGATTGCGCGCCACAGCCGCAACGGATGATCGGTTTGAATCAAGTCAATGCCGTTGCCGATCGCTCGGCGGTAACCGTCGACGTCGAGCCCCGATGGCGCGTCCGAAAAAACCTTCACGCCCAGCTTGTGGCAATGTTCGATAAACTCGCGCGTCACCAGGTTCCAACGGGCGTCGACCGCGTACGGCGCAATCCGCTTCGCCAGCGTGTCGACGTGGCTCTGCGCCGCCGCCGGCGGCAACGCGCGAATCTTGGGATTGATCGCCCGCAGTTTTTCGAGATAGACGGGCCCCTGATAAACAATCGTCCGCTCCACCAGGCCATGCCGCGACACGGCCTCAGCCAGCGCCTCGGGCGAAATATCCTTCGCGTCGAAATAAAGCTGCGTCTGCGGCGGAAACTTCGCCAGATATTCATCGAGCTCCGGCACATGGGCCTCTTTGAACGGGCGGCCGAACCAACTCCCCGCGTCGAGCGCGCGGAGCGCTTCGCTCGTCCCCTTGCGCACCGGGCCATGCCCGTTGGTCGTGCGGTCGAGCGTAGAATCGTGCAATAAAAAGAAGCCGCCGTCGGCCGTGGTGTGAACGTCGATCTCGACATAATCCGCCCCCAGCCGGACCGCCTTGTCGAGCGAGGCGTAGGTGTTCTCCGGCGCGTAGCGACTGGCGCCGCGATGGGCCGCATATTGCACCGTTCGCCCAGACGCTTTTTGCGAAATCGCGCGAACGACAAACTCCTCGGGTAGGCTGGTGCGCAACAGATCAACGTCGGCCGCCGTGGCCCTGTCCCAGCGGTCGGCCCGGTCCTCCCTCGTCGCGTCAGCCAGTACCGAGACATTCAACTCGTGAAACGCCCGGCAGACTTCGGCCGAGAGATCCTTGAATTCGAGCGAGACGACGTCGGGCTTCACTTCGGCCACCCAGGCTTTGATCTTGCCGCCAGCCTGACCTCGCGCGAGAAGCGGAATTTGCCCGTCGGAAAGCTCGCGCAGCCGCTTGAGCGTTTCGTCATCGGCCGAAACCAGCGCGCGGCGCCCCACGCCCGACGCTTGAATCTCGCGCGCGAGCGCCTCCGGATCCGTGTCGCGGCACACGATAATCAGACCGATGCGATCCTTCACCAGTTCAAGGCATTGCGGCAATGAGAGGACGCGAGCGTCAGCAAACCGCGGCGCAAACCAGCGGCCGGCGTCGAGCGCTGTGATTTCGGCCAACGTGTGATCTCGCACCGCGCCGCTGCCGGAGGTCCGGTCGTCGAGCCGGTCGGCGTCGAACACCACATGCCGGCCATCCTTCGTGCGGCGAACCTCGACTTCGACCCAATCGAGCCCATCGGCGATCGCCAACTCGATCGGCCGCGCGGTATTCGCCGGCGCCTGCCGAGTGTAACCGCCGGGCGCCACCACCTGCGGCCGCGCAAGCGGCCCAGCCGGCTGCACAAAACGACTCGGCGCGGGTGCAGCGACAGCGGCGCCCAGCAACAGCAAGACGACGATTGATTCCAGACCAAACATTGGACAAAAATCTCCGCCAGTGGGGCAAACTGCCAGATTCGAGGGGAGGAAGCGAGAGGCGCCCATGCCAATCGCCTACCCTGGCAACCATAAGAGCCCGCCGATGCGGCGTCAATCAGGGCGGGCGCGACCTTCTTCGGGCTGCACCGGCGGATATACGCCGGCATCATCCGCCGCGCGTCTCTGTACACTTCACGCAACACCCGACTCGGAGATTTGCTCGTGCATGCCACAATCATCAATACGCACGCCGAGACCATAGCAGGTTAAGCTAGCGAAGGGGTTTCGACAGAGCCAGTTCCACCAACAATTCGCCGAGATAACAATGAGAAATGGCATTCGCATCATTAGCTTTGTCCGCTCTTTCTAAGGCAATTCGCCCTAGAATGTTGTGTGCTTCACCGGTGACGAATTCTAAATTTAATGCTTCTCTCGCGTCGCGACTTGCGCCGGGATAATCTTGCATACGATACTTTACACTTCCACGTTGGTCCAAGGCGTGCGCGAGCGATAAACGAGTCCAATGCACAGCCTGGTCGCCCGTTAGACTTCCTTCGTACCGTTCCAGAAGTTTCCGATTCAATCGAATGCACTCATCAAAATCATTTAGCGCAATCTCCAATTCACCCTTTTGTAATGCGAGCACTCCTCGGCAATGCCGTGCATAAGGGTTGTTGGAGTTCATTTGCACGGATGTGTCTAAGCACTTTTGGGCTCGCGCAAGCTCAGATGCGTTTCGCCATGCTTCACCCTGCTGCCCGAAAGCGTCCGCATCACGAGGATCCAATACCGTGACCGAATGATAGTCTGCTGCGGCGGCGCGAAAGTCTTGATTTGTCTCAAGCGCTCTGGCTCGGGCCGCCAAGCATTCCTTTTCGC
>DASXPZ010000131.1:0-19361 GCA_036493275.1 Pirellulales bacterium | reverse complement strand
AAACAACACGGTCGCCCGCAATCATACTCGCGTGACGCTCGCTCGAATGAGCGGCGATTGAGAAAATAGAAGTGGCCCGCTTCGCAGATCGCGAAACCCAATTCGCACTGCGAGAAAGCTGAGCCAACAGCGTCAAGAATGACGCCGGAACCAAGAACGAAGTGCTTCTGAATGTCTTCATTAGCTGCTCCTTTCTTGTCTCAATCGCTGACAAACTTGTTTCCGAACTCCGCGAGTCCTACGCAGACTCACAAAGCGCTCATATCAGGAGTGCCTGATACCAGCCACATAGGGCACAGTGTACCAGCATTAAAACGGGCGTCAACAAAAAACTCGTCGGATTCAGCATTGTCGACAGGAGAGTTACTCACGCCACAATCGGGCGGCGCCCATTTGTATTTGTAAGTCA
This sequence comes from Pirellulales bacterium, assembly GCA_036493275.1. Taxonomy (GTDB): domain Bacteria; phylum Planctomycetota; class Planctomycetia; order Pirellulales; family JACPPG01; genus JACPPG01. The sequence goes on along the minus strand of DASXPZ010000131.1, from coordinate 18,952 downwards.
TTATTGTAAAACAACTTACGAACAACAGCATCGCCTCGAATGAGCCGAAGACGCCTCCCTCGCTAGGAGTGAAAGGCAATGAAGAGGTCGCCAATCGACGGGGACCTGTCGTCAAAAATCAGCAACGGCGCGACCAAGCGAGAGAAGATAGGAGGTCCGCAGCAGGAGAATCACAAGAAATTTCGGACGCAATCCATCCGAAATCATCGCGCCTTCGACGAATCCTTTGCGCGCAAAAACCAAAACGTGCGACGCTTAGATAGCGGCCGAATAAATTCGGAACGTCTTGTAGCGGAGTCCGCCGACCTTTTCGATCGTGCGGTTAATCAAATCGTTATCTTCCAGCGTCCAGCCAAGCTCGGCGCCAGTGTAATGCAATTTCTTCCGACCGACTTCCAGCGCGCGGAGAATGAATAGTTCTGCTACGCCGCGGCGACGAAATTGTTCAATGATTCCCAATACCGCCATTCGCGCGGTGCGAATTTTTCGCAGATTGCGAAACAATCGAACTATGCCGATCGGCAGTCCCCAATTTATCAGTCGGCCATTCAGCGGACGAGTCGCCTCGTTAAAATCGGGCAGCGTCACGCAGAAGCCGGCTGGCTGACCATCGACTTCGGCCAACAAGATCAGCTCTGGCTCGGCAAACTGTTTCAAATGCCTGGCCATATGCCGGAACTCGGCGTCGCTCATTTTGACAAAGCCCCAGCTCGTCTCCCAAGCCTCGTTGTAGACCGCCTGGCAGCGCGCCACTTCCTCTTCGAAGTTCTTGAACGAGATGGGGCGGATCTTGACGGCGCCGCGCTTCTCGAAGCGACTGGCCAAGCGCGCCCAACGATCGAGCATGTCGGACGAATCGTCGAACCACCAGGCGTACAAGTCTTTCGCTTTCGAAAGCCGCCAATTTTCGAGCAATTTCGCGTAATACGGCGGATTGTGATTCATCATCACGCGCTGCGGCGTGTCGAAGCCCTCGATCAGCAAGCCGCAAGGATAGTTCGTCGAATAATCGATCGGCCCCATGATCTCGGTGCGGCCTCGCGCTCGCGACCACTCCGCGGCGCGCGATAGGAGAGCGTCGGCCACCTGCTGATCGTCGATGCATTCGAACAAGCCAAAGCAACCGGTGTTGACGCTGTGTTCTTCGTTATAGCGCGGATCGTCGCTGGCCATGATGCGGCCCACTACCACGCCGTCTCGCAACGCTAAAAACTGCGCCGCGGCGCCATGTTCGTAAAACGGATGCTTGCGGCGATCGATGAATGCGCGGGCTTCGACCCACAGGGGCGGAGACCACTCTCGGTCGCCGGCGTAGATCTGCCAGGCGAACTGGATGAACTGATCTCGCTCGCGCCGATTCGTAACCTCGCGAATTTCGACCCGTGCGTAGGATGGATGCATGGTATTCGTACGCGCGATTCCCAAGCGGCTCTCATCCGCGGACATTTTAGTCGAACCGGTAGCGGGCTTCGCCGCTTGCTGCTCAGGCGAATTCACAACGGTCTCCCCGATCGGCTTCTCTGGCGCTGAGTCGTTGGTTGGGTCAATTCGCTCGGGATCCGACGGGCTGCTTTTCTGGCTGATCGAGCCTGCCGCAAGAAGTACGGTATTGGCATTCTTTTGGACCTGGTCAGCGCATCGCGTGGTGGTGTCCATTTTTCGGCGCCTCTGCTGTTTTAGCCGATCTGAATGTTTTCTAGTCGCCTAAGCGCAACAGGAAAGGTTGTGTTACAGCCAGCCGCCTGGCGCTGGGCGCCGAGGCATCGGTCTTCGGCTGTCCCGGTAATTGTGCCTCCTAGATTGGCCAGGGCAGGGACGCAGGGATTCTTTTTCTCGGTTCGAGAACCGCCGCGCAGGGGCGGGGGCCTGCACAGCTTCCCACAGCGTCAAACTCCTGCATGTTTTGGACCAACTTGGGACCATTTTCGCAATTTCTTGAAGGTGGTTCCCCGCCGACAGAGGATTTTTCAGCGCTCCCGACGGTTCTCATTCTTTCGAGAGGCAGAAGGCGCCGTAACAACTGCGCCCTCCCTGCGCTCCACAGGTCAGAGGGCCGAAGAGGTCCGAAACCAAAACAACCAACGCCCTGACCGCTATTCCCAAAGGAGCCCACCATGTCCCCCGCCACCGCAAATCTGGCCCCGCTGATTGACACGACCTCAACCTCTCTTCCCCTCCCCCCGGCCGTAAGCCTCGAAATCACTGATGAAATCAGCCTGGCGGACATCTTGCGAGCCCGCGAGGCGGGCATGGGAGTGCGTGAGTTGGCCCCGTTCTTCAAGAAGGCGGTCGACCACTTCCAAAAAATCGGCCAAAACCTCTACGGCCGTACTCTGCTTGGCCCCAGCGACGCCGCCGCCACGGTCGACTATCCGTACGACGAAGCCACCCGAGAGATGATCATCCTGGCCTCGAACAACTACCTGGGCCTGGCCAATCACCCACGAGTGATCAAGGCAGCCCAAGACGCCGCGGCCACGTATGGCGCCGGGGCCGGCAGCTCGCCGCTGCTGGTTGGCGCCTTTCCGGTGACCAAGGAGTTGGAAAAGAAGCTGGCCGAGTTCAAAGGGGCGGAAGAAGCCTGCGTGTTTGCCAGTGGTTACGGCGCCAACGTCGGCGTGATCTCGGCCGTAGTCGGCAAGGACGACGTGGTGATCCTCGACCGCCTGGCCCACGCCAGCATGGTCGACGGCGCCAAGCTTTCCGGAGCCAACATCAAGGTTTTCCATCACAACGACGCCTCGCACCTGGAGCGAGTGCTGGAACGGAACAAAGACGCCCGCACGAAGCTGGTCTGTGTCGAAGGGATCTACAGCATGGACGGCGACGTCGCCCCGCTCGATCAGATCTGGCAAGTTTGCAAGCGTCACGGCGCGTTGCTGCTGGTCGACGAGGCCCACTCGACGGGCGTGCTCGGCCCCGAGGGGCGTGGCGCGGCGGCCCGGTTTGGCCTCGAAGGCGAAATCGACCTGCACGTCGGCACTTTAAGCAAAGCCTTGGGAGCTTGCGGCGGCTTTGTGGCCGGTAAGAGCGACTTGGTGACATATATCCGTTACTTCGCCCGCAGCGGCATGTTCTCGACCGCTCCCTCGCCGATGGTTTTGGCCGCGGCGAGCGCCTCGCTCGACGTGATCCACGACGAGCCGGAGCGTCGCGACCGCCTCTGGGAGAACTGCCGGTTCCTGCACGAAGAGATCCGCAAGTTGGGCTTCCAGACCAGCGAATCTCCCAGCCCGATCATCCCGGTGATCGTCGGCAGCATGAAGGCGCTGCGTGAGATGACGCTCGAATTGCACCAAAACAACATCTGCGTGAACTCGGTTCCCTTCCCGGCGGTTGCTCGTGGCAGCGAACGGCTGCGGATCAGCCTGACGGCGAATCACACTCGTGAGCAACTGCTAACGGCTCTGGAATGCCTGGCGAAGGCCGGCCGGAACGCGGGGGTGATTTCATGAACCCTTCGAAAGAAACCGGGCGTGACGCGACGTCAACGCCGACCAACGGATCGCGGCCGATGACGATGATGATCGTCGCCTCGATCGCCGGGCCTGCCGTCAGTGCCTTCGCCCTGGAGTTGTCATCACGACTCGAACTCAGCCTCGCTTGCGGTGTTCCTGAAGCCAGCCTTCGATGAACTGTGCCTTGGCGAGGTTCCCTGTGGCTTTGGCCAGCTCTAGCGCTTTTTCCGCCGTAACGATTGCGTCGTCGGTGCGCCCCAAGTCACCGTAGAGCATGGCCAGTTGAAACCGCGCGTCAACGTCGTCTGGCGCCATGCGGATGATCTCTTCAAGCTCATGGCTTGCTTCGGGCAAGCTGCCGATAGCTTTGAGGGCCAAGGCCAAGTTGACGCGGATCGTCGGGGAATCTGGCGACAATTTTACCGCCAACTTGAAATGCTCCAGCGCCAATTGTGGGCGTCCTGCCAGGGTCAGGGCCATGCCGAGGCGGTTCTGGATTTCAGCAACTTCGGGCTGCCCCCGCGCAGCCGCTTCGAAGTGCTTGATGGCTTCTTCTGGCCGCGATGAGTTCATGAAGGCGATGCCGAGGTGGTAATGAGCCAAGGATGCGTCTGGCCCCTGCAAGGCCTGGTTCAAATGCTCGATCGCTTCGAGCGGTTGATTAAGATTGAGTAGCGCCAGGGCCAACACATGATGGCCCTCGGCAGAGTCGGGAGCTTGTTTCAGGAACTGGCGCATATATTCGGACGCCTCCGCGGGCCGCTGAGCGTCAATCAGCGCCCGGCCCACGTTGTTTCGCGCCATGGCGTCGTCGGGATCACGCAACGCCGCGTCTTGCCAGATCGTTACCGCATCTTGATAGGCTTTCAGCCGCAGTGCACTGACCAGGCACATGGCGATGGCCGCTACCGAGAAGAAAATGATCGTTATCCTGAGCGGACGAGGATCGGATTGCGGATCGTTCGACGCCGAGACATTCGATTGCGTCGCGGTTCTCAATAACCAATAAGCTCCGACGATAAAGAGCGTCAGAATCGCGGCTAACGGAAGATACATTCGCCGTTCCACGGCGACTTCCTTGACGATAGGAATTGCGAACGTCGGCGCGAGAATCATAAAGACGCAAGCGCCGAGAAAGCCTATGGAGGAGCCCCGCCAAACCAGCACGATCGTGCCGATTGCCAGCAGCCCCGCCAATCCAAGCCAGGGCCAGGCCGTGGCGACAGTCTCCAGGAGTGGCAGGTGGTAGTGAATCGATAGCGGCCAGGGCCAAACAACCAGTTTCAAATACATCGCCAGCACTTTGGCCTGCGTGAACCACCAGGCATGGGCTGGGACGCCCAGTTGAAACCCGGCCGACTCGCTGCGCGGGGCATTGAGGTTAAAGATCAGCAGTGGCAGCCAGCTCAGGACCAATAGCAGGTAGAGCGGCCAAGAGCGACGCAGCGCATGCAAAAACGATCCCGTAATAAACGTGCGCTCGAAGAGCAGCACCGCTACCGGCGCCGTGACCATCACTTCTTTGCAGGTCACACCCAACAAGCACGCCGCGCCGGCCGCCACCAGCCAGAGGGCTCGTTGAGCGCTCGTCTCGGCGCAAAAGTAGCGCAGGCTGCCATACAGCGTGGCCAGGTAGAAAAAGCCCATCATCAATTCGGTGCGTTGCGTGACGTATTCGACGGCTTCGGTCTGCAGCGGATGCACCAGCCAGGCCACGGCCACCAGCAGCGCCACGATCCAAGTCTCACGATCGAATAGTTCTTCGAAGTACGGCAATTGCAGCGTCCGGCGAACGATCCCCCACAGCAGCAACGCCGACAGCACATGCAGTGTCAGATTAAGAACGTGGTAACCAAATGGGTCGAGCTGGCCGAACTGGTAGTTGATCGCCAGCGACAGATTGACCAGCGGCCTCCCAGCCGTGGGCGCCTCGGCGGGGGGCGCAAGCGGGCCGGAAGCTCCGAACAACGGCCAGAGTTTGGTAATCGATGGGTTTAAAACGACCGAATGGAAGTCGTCGAAGATGAACGGCGAGTGTAGAGCCGGGCCGTAGACCATCGCTCCCAATCCGCTCAGTACGGCAATCGCCAGCAAAAACTGCCCGGCGCCACTTGGCATTCTCAAACGCGGGCTCGGGGGCGTTTGGCTCGTCAGCCGCTCCGGCGCGGTCTTTTTTCGGCGCACCTCACGACCGGCCATACAAGAATCTCCGCACCGCTCGATTCATGAAGTTTTCACCAGCGGTAATCGGCGTTTGGCGCGACTTGCGCGAGAAAAGCCGTCGGATGGATGCCCCAGCCAGATAGCTGCCAGATAACGACGGCTACCCCCAGGCCGATGCACCACCAGGCCAGCGGAGCCAGCCGACCTTCGCGAAGCAGTCGCAACAGCAGCAATAACGAGACCCAGCCGACTAAAAACGAAACCACGGCGCCGACCAAAAGCACGCTGGTTGTTGGCAGGTCGTCGGGCCGATCTTTGATCAGTTCCTTCAGTTCGAGGAGGCCGGCTCCCGCGATCGCTGGAATGGCCAGCATGAACGAAAAGGTCGCCGCGGCCTCGCGCTTCAGCCCCACGGCCAGGCCACCGGCAATCGTGGTCCCGCTGCGCGAAATGCCCGGCAGGGGAGCAAACGCCTGGCAAAGGCCGATCCAAATTGCCTGACGGTAGCTGACCTCCTCGTACGTCGTCTCTCCCTGCGGCTTGCGGCTAATCCAGAGCAGCATCAGACCGTTGAGCGGCAACAGGCAGCCGGCGATCAAGGGACTGCTCATCTCCTGCTCGAAGAACTTCTTCAAGACGATGCCCGAGATTCCGGCCGGGATTGTCCCCACGATCAACAGTGGAATGATCCGCCGGTCCACAGTCAGCAGCCGCAATATCTGCTGGCGGTAGACGATCAGAATTGCTAGCAGCGTCCCCAAATGCAGGATAATGGTGACGCCCAGATTCTCCTCCGGCAGTTTTGTGTTGGTGATCGCGCCGAACAGCGCGTTGGCTACCGCCAGATGGCCATCGGAACTGATGGGCAGAAACTCGGTAATCCCCTGAACCACCCCCAAAATAATGATCCGCAGGTAGTCCATGAGCATTTTTTGGGCGGCATGCCTTCGAGGGGTTGCACAGAGATACGCCGGCGTCGCAAGAATTGGCGACCTGACCGGTTGTGATAACTATAACCTGCTATTGAGATCGCCACGAGGCGGCAATTTCGCTCAGTCTGGAGTGAGGAGAATTCGACTCCGGCGCCCAAGAGCTCTCAGGTCTCCGCCGAAAGGGCCGTGTCAGTTGTGCGCCATTCGCAATTTGACATAATGCGTCTAGAAGATCGGCGAGGCTGGTCCGTGAAAAAGCGGGCGCGAGTCGCCCCCTGGGCGACGCGCGTTGGGTCTGTTTCGGAGGGTTGGATGTTCAAGAACCTGAGCTCAAAGCAATTGGGCCTTTCGGGTAGTCAGAGTGAGTTGATCGAGCTGGCGTTGTCGTTCGGATTCAAAGGCCTCGATCTCGATATTGTCGAATTCGCCGAGCAAGTCGCCTCCAAGGGGCTCCCTCACGCGCGACGTTTGCTCGATAGCTCCAAGCTGCAAGTGGGCGCCTTCGCGCTTCCCACGCGCTGGCAAGGGGATGATGAGACATTCAAAGAAGATCTGGCCAAGGTTCCTACTTGGGCCGCGGTTGCCGGCGAAGCGGGCTATCGCCGCGCGGTGACCGTGATCGATCCGGCCAGCGACGAGCGCCCCTTTCATCAGAACTTCGAGCTCGCCAAGCGCCGTTTGAACGATCTCGGCAAGGCGCTCGAACCGCACGGCATTCGTCTGGGCGTGGGCTTCTCGGCCGACGCGTCATTGCGGAAAGATCGGTCGTTTGAGTTCATCCACGGCCTCGACACGCTGCTGCTATTGTTCAGTAGTGTCTCGGCGCGAAACGTCGGCATGGTCGTCGACCTGTTCGACCTGCATGTGGCAGGCGGATCGATCGAGGATCTTCGCAAGGTAGGCGCCGCGCGATTGGTGGGAGTACTACTGGCGGACGCTCCAACGGAGACGCCCGCGCAGCAATGCCTTCCGGCGCAGCGATTGCTCCCCGGCGAAACTGGCGCGATCGATTCCACCGCGGCTCTCGTTCTGCTGGCCGAGTTGGGTTACGACGGCCCCGTCACGCCGACGGCTCATCCGGATCAACTCAAAGGCCTGCGTCGCGAGGCGGCGGTCAAGCGGGTTGGCGAAGCGATGGATCGAGTCTGGAAAGCCGCCGGGCTGAACGCGCTCGGCAAACTGAGCTCGCTCGGCAAATTGGCCTCGCCAGCCAAATCGATGAAGTCGTAAAATCATTTCGACGAGATGCCGCGGATAATCGTCTCGGGACATCGCTTCGCCGAAACATCACTACTCTACGCGACGGCCCTGTGTTCTTCCCCCAGCGGGGCTGCATGTTCCACTACGATCGCGGCTTGAAGTTGACGCGGGCTGACCTGGCGGTCGATTTCTGCCGGCGACAACCGCGCGGCTTCATCTCGCACGCGCATCACGATCACATGGCCCGGCACGAGCTGGCCCTCTGCACGCCGCAGACTGCGCGGCTCTATCATCTGCGCCTTGGCAAACGTCCTGTGCTGGAGTTGCCCTATCGGCAGCCGCTCGATTGGGGCGGCATGCGATTGACGACCTACCCGGCTGGGCATTGCCTCGGCTCGGCGATGCTACTAGCCGAACAAGAAGGGAAGCGGCTCCTCTACACTGGCGACTTCAAGCTCGACGAAAGCGCTACCGCCGAACGCGCGGAGCTTCCGCGGGCCGATATCCTGGTGATCGAGAGCACGTTCGGTCGGCCCGAGCATCGCCACATGCCGCGGGCAGAGGCCATCTCGCAGCTCATCGGCCTGGTGCGAGAAGTGATTTCTGCGGGGCGGACCGCTGTCGTCCACGCCTACGCGCTGGGCAAAGCGCAAGAAGTAACGCGGTTACTGACTTGCGCCGGCGTGCGCGTGCTGCAGCACGCTGAGGTCTTCGAAGTGAGCCAGGTCTACCAGCAATGCGGCGTCGACCTGGGCGAATTCGAGCTTCATCGAGGTCAGTGCGCCGAGGGGTGCGCTCTGGTTGTTCCGCCAAGGCGACACGCGGCGGGCGACCTGGCGAGAATCCGCAGCTCGGTCACCTTTGCCGTCACCGGTTGGGCTGGCGACGGCGCTGCCCGCCACCGGCTCGGCGTCGATCACGGAATTCCACTTTCGGATCACGCCGATTTCGACGACCTGCTGTCGGCCGTTGCCCAAGTCGACCCGAGCGTCGTCTACTGCACGCATGGCCCGGCCAGCTTCGTCGAGCACGTTCGCGCGGCGGGCTACACCGCGTTCCCACTCGATGGGAAGGCGCTGTTGTTTAAATAGCAAACAGCGCGCCAACTTACGTCAACTGCCACAGCGCCATTTTGAGCGTGTCGCCCAGACGCTTGTTCACGCCCAGCACCGCGGCGGGTTCGAAGCCGCAGTGGACCATGCAGTTTTCGCAGCGCGGATCGTTGCCGCGACCGAGTTTGTCCCAATCGGTGAGTTGCACCAGGTCGTTGTACGTTTGGTGGTGCGTATCGGTAATCAGATAGCAGGGGCCTTTCCAGCCTTTGATGTTGCGCGTGGGGTTGGCCCAGGCGGCGCACTTCAGCTCGCGCTCGCCGCGGAGAAACTCCAGGTAGATCGGCGAGGTGTTCAGCTTGAATTTTTTCAAGAGCGTTTTGGCCTGCTGGAACTTGGCGTGAATGTCTTCGCGGGTCATGAAGATCTGCTCGGCGCCGGTCGGGTTGGTTTGCTCGACCGCCGCGTAGCCGTAGGCCGGCGACATCATGAAGCCGTCGACTCCCAACTCCGTCAGAAAGGCCAGCAGCACGGCGATCTCGTTCATGTCGGTGTCTTTATAGATTGTCGTGTTCGTGCAGACCAGAAAGCCGGCGTCTTTGGCAGTCTTGATCCCTTCGACCGCTTCCTGAAAGACTCCTTCGCGCTCGACGGCTTTGTCGTGATTGGTTTCCATTCCGTCCAGGTGGACGTTGAAGAAGAATCGCGAATCGGGCTTGAAGTTGGCGATCTGCTTGCGGATGAACATCCCGTTGGTGCAGAGATAGATGTGCTTCTTCCGCTCCAAAATCTTAGCAACCAACTCGTCGATCTGCGGATAAATCATTGGCTCGCCGCCGCAGATGCTGACGACCGGCGCGCCGCACTCATCGACCGCCGCCAGGCACTCGTCGATAGTGAGCTTTTGCTTGATCGTCTGCACGTACTCGCGAATCCGGCCGCAGCCGGTGCAGGTGAGATTGCAAGCGTGGAGCGGCTCCAGCATCAGCACCAGCGGAAATTTTTCCTGACCGGAAAGCTTTTTCTTCAGCAGATACTTGGCCATCGTGCTGGTCAGTGAGAGCGGAAACCGCATGCTGCGCTCCTTGCAATAGTCCGCCGAGGCCCCAGGGGCGGGCCCTTCCGTCGGAACCTGAAAAGATCTTTCTAAGTGTCGCGATTGTCCGGTGGGAACAATCGCCAAACGCCTGCGCGCGGCCATCCTTGCCGGACGCTTAAACTTCTGTCGAAACTTTTTGAGTCGATACGGCCGAGGGGAGCGTCGCCGGGGCCGGCGTGGCCCATTGCGACAGCGCCATCAGCGGAAAGTAGATCGGATACCAGTGGTAGCGGAGATAAAAGACGCGCGGGAAACCAGTGCCGGTGAATTCCAACTCGGTCCAGGTTCCGTCGTCGTTCTGCGCGTCGACCAGATATTTCACGCCGCGCGCGGTGGCCGGGTGATCTCGCATGCCGGCGGCCAACAGCGCCATCACGGCCCAGGCCGTTTGGCTGGCGGTGACCGGGCCCTGCCCGCGCTTGTGGGGATCGGCGTAGCTGTCGGGCGATTCACCCCAGCCTCCGCCGGTCTGCTGCCAGGCCAGCAGCCAATTGGCGCCGCGGACCATTTGCGGGTCGTGCGTCGGCACGCCGACAGCGCGCAGCCCGATCAGCGCTTGCCACGTGCCGTAGATATAGTTCACGCCCCAGCGACCGAACCAACTGCCGTCGGCCTCTTGCGCGCTGCGGAGATAATTAACGCCCCGATCGACCATCGGATCCCCCACGCGGCGGCCCAACTGGCCCAGCGATTCGAGCACGCGCGCCGTGAGGTCGGGCGTGCTGGGATCGATCATCGCGTTGTGATCGGCAAATGGAACGTGGCAGAGGAACTGTCGCGTGTTATCGCGATCGAAGGCGCCCCAGCCGCCATCGCGATTTTGCATCGCCAGCACCCAGTCTTCGCCGCGACGAATGGCTTGCGTGGCACGATCGAGCATCGCGGCCGCTTCGACATTTTCGTTCGACAAGTCGTCGGCGACCGGCTTGCGCGGCGCAACCGGGCGATCGGACGAAGCGAATTGATCCGCCAGCGCCATCAGCACCATCGCCGTGTCGTCGAGATCAGGATAGAACTCGTTGGCGTGTTCGAAGCACCAGCCGCCTGCCTCGGCCTTGACGGTTTGCGCCCAGTCGCCGCGCCGCTCGATCTGACGATCGAGCAACCACTCGACCGCCGGCGCCACGGCCTCGTGTTTGGGCGAAACTCCGCTCGAAGAAAGAGCCCGGAGCGCGATGGCGGTATCCCAGACCGGCGATTTGCAAGGCTGCAACCGCGCGGTCTCTTCTTCCTCGATGATCAATCCGTCGAGCCGTTCATAGCAATATCGCAGTTCAAGCGAATTCTCAGCATAGCCCAGGCTGCGCAGCGCGATAATGCTCCAGATCATCGGCGGGAAAATCGCGCCGAGTCCGTCGCTTCCCGAAAAGCGCTCGACCATCCAGCGTTCGGCGGCGGCCAGGGCTCGCTTGCGGAAGGGCGTCCAACCTTTGCGCTGGCAGAGGCGCAGCGCGCGGTCGATCTGTCGGAAAAAGCGATCCCAGCTCAGCGGGCCGGTTCCCCCTTCGAGCCCCGGACAACGGAGCGGCGGCCAATCGCGCGGCTCTTTCAGGAATAGTTCGCGAATGCCCAAGTGGGGCTCGATCTGCGTCACCGGCTCGAGCGCCCGCATGATCGAGAGCGGCACCAGAATTGTGCGGCTCCAGGCGCTGACCGAATAGAGATGTACCGGGAACCAGCGCGGCGCGAGCATCACCTCGGGCGGAACCGCCGGGCATTCGTTGTATTCAATCTGTCCGAGCAGCGCCAGATAAAAGCGTGTAAAGCTGTTGACCGCGTCGGCGCCGCCGTGCGTCAGAATGGCCTGACGGGCGCGTTGCATATGCCGCGCGCTCGGGTCGTGCCCTGTCAGTTTGAGCGCGAAGTAACCTTTCACGCTGGCGCTGATATCGAGCGATCCGCCAGGATAGAGCGACCAACCGCCGCTGGGCAATTGCTTTTCGGCAATGTAGCGCGCGGCCTTGCGCGCGATCGTCGAACGATGACGGCCCAAGTAGGCCAGAAAGATGATGTATTCGCTCTCCAGGATGGTGTCGCCTTCCAATTCGGCGACCCAATGACCATCTGGATTTTGTTGCGCAAGTAGCCAATCGCGGGTGCGCGCGATGGCGCCTGTCAGCGTGTCGTCCGACACCGTCGCAGGGACCGTGGGACTGTACGCTGGCACGAAAGACGGCGGGGCGATTCCGTCTGTGGGGACGATAATAGTGCGGCTCGATTCCATTCGCTGCCTTCGCTCCGGGCGGTGCGTCCTTGATGCGCCGGGACCGCAGTTGCGGTTAGCCGGGCAGTCTACGCGACGCGAGCATTGCCAACAAGATCAGTGAAGCTCAGCCCCTTGCGAAGAAGAGGAAACTTCATCTTGTGACACGCGTGATATGCTAGCACCGCTAGCAAAACGCGTCACGATCGTAGGGGACTAACGCGCAGGTTCCTCTACACGATGCACCGGATAGACTTGCCCGAGGCTGCCATCGATAAGAGGAAGCGGTTTATCGAGTACTTTCTCCTTGATCAAAGCTTCCATCACGGGCCATTGAATGTAATTGCTGTAGCCATAGTTGCCTGGACTACGATAGCGCCGAATTTCACCCCAGTTTACGTAGACGTAGCCGACGTGATGGTGGGCCAAAGTCTTGCGAATTTCATCCGGCGAACGATCTTTGAACCAGTCGTCGAACAGATTCTGATCGAAGACCGTGTTGTAATAGACCGGCATGTCCAGATCGAAGACCTCGGCGTCTCCCACGGCCAGCACGGCGTCGCCCGGGACTACGTGTTCGTTCAAGTAGACTTTCCAAGGGTCGACCCGCGCCGGATCTTTGTTCAATTGTGCGGCACTCACGAAGTAAGCGTTGTCGCCACCCCCTCCGGACACGATGAAAATCAAATTAGCGATCAAGCCGAGCGCCAAAAAGCCGTTCAAAATCGGCCGGCAGCCGCGCCAGCGCGAATCGGTGAGCGCCAGGCCGCCAAGCATCGCCAGCACCGGGATGGCCGGCGTCCAAAATCGATCGATGCGATGCGTAAACAGCCACCACGTCAGCAGGTAATAGCCCGCGAACGCGCCCATCGCGAGCGCCAAGCGGCGGTGGCGCGCTCCAAGAAGCCCGAGGGCCGCTAGTGGAACAAGCAGAACGCTAGCGAAGGGGTTCTTCAGTCCGATCTCGATCAGCGAGGTAATTAACCAGGTCGGTCCAAAGCCACCCGGCGAGTGCGCCTTCTCCCAGCGCGCGGCAAGTCCCGGGGTGCGCGTGTCGCCGCCGAAGATTTCATACGCCAGCGGATAGACAGGGTTGCCTGTCAGCGCCCAATTCTTCAAAAACCACGGTCCGCAAATAATCGCCGCGGCGAAGCAAAAAAATGCCACTGGAGCGAGGCGACTCCAGACGCTCTCGGCCTTGTCTCCCTGTGGCGCGGCGCGATGCATGATCTGCCGATCACGAAATCGATTCCACGAGCAATAACCGATATAGATCGCCAGCGGGACGGCAATGAACATCAGGTTCGGATACTTGCACGCGACCGCGGCGCCAGTCAGCAGGCCGGCCAGTAGGACGCGCGGCGTTCGTTTTCCGATCGGCGCGTTCCGCCAGAGTAGCGTCGCGTAGACTGCGCCCCAGAGAAACATCGCCGAAACGCCTTCGACCAGCCCGGCCGACGAAATCTGCGCAATCCAAGGGACGGACAAGAACAGTAGCGCCGCCCCCACTCCGCAGCGATTGCCGGCCCAGCGCCGGCCGGCCGCGAGTAGACCAAGCGCAGTCCACGACGCGCAGAGCGCGATCAAGCATTTGCCGACGAGCGCCCCCAAGCGCCAATCCCCCAACGCTTGCATCGCCGCCAGGCTGAGCATCTCGCTCGCCGCGGGCATGTTCGCGTAGACATTGTGCGGCAAGAACGTGATGGCGCCCTGTTCGTAGAATTCCTTGGGGGCTTGCAGATGATACTCACGGACGTCGAAGTCGATCGGCGGCAGCGCGCCGGCCAGCGCAATCACCGCAATGAAGGGCAGCCCAACGAGCAGCCAACGCCGATCTTCCTTTGTGGCGTGGACGGGATCTTCGGGCGCCGGTTGATAATCGATCAAAGGTTCCGGCTCCGGGTCTTTCAGCAGCCACCAACGCGCGGCGGCCGCGACGCAGACAATTGCCGCAGGCGCGAGCACCGCCCCGCGATTATGCAACTGGCCGAGTAGCCCGATGACCAGCATATAGAGCGAAGTGGCGGCTAGGCCGAGAGAGCCCGAAAAGAACACTCGCTCCAGCCGCGTGAGGCCGCGCTCGGCCCGCAAGACTCCGAGCAACAGCCAGCCGGCCAGGCCGATGGGAACGAACATCAGCGCGGCCAGGGCAATCACGCGCAGCCGCTCCAGGATCGCAAAGTTGTGAGGATTGCCGATCCAATTGCCGACAACGACGTCGGGGAGCAAAAGACAACGGATGAGTAGCCCGCCCCGCGTCGCGTCGCCTGAGCCCGGCATGGGGATCAGAAAGAAGAGCAGCGAATAGACCCCCAGAAAGATTGCCACTGAAAAGGTCGGCCCTGCCGGCCCAGGCTCGCGCAATCCTGTTTCGCGCGATTCAGACTTGAGCGGCCCAGCGGACGCGGCAGTAGGACGCGGCGGTTGCGAGCGGGACTTGCCCATGGACGTGGAGTATTCTCTTTCGGGCGTAGCTTGGGCGGAGCGCGGGGCGAGCGATGCGAGCCGGAAGTGTGTGTCAGAGCGTTTTCAGATACTCCAGGACCGCTTGCTTTTCATCTTCGGTCAACTGGTCCGGGAACTCATGCCCCGCCGCGCTTTTGCCGGGGAGCCGAGTATCGAAATAGCGCCGTCGTTCGACGTCGTTCGTTACGCCTTTGGGCAGACTATCGAACGTAGCGACCTCCAGGCCGACGCGCTGGTGGTCGTAGCCATCTTCAGTGCGTAGCCAGACCGCGGGGCGCTTGCCAGGATGAAGCACGTGCCACAGCGTCGGAACCGAGCCATTGTGGAAATAAGGCGCCGACGCCCAAACGCCGTCGAGTGGCGGGGCGACGTAACCATCAGGCTGTTCGATCGTGGTTCGTTTTCCTCCCTCGCCAAACCAGCCGACGCCGAAGCGGCGCCGATGCTCGACCGGCATGCCGGTGAGGCGGAGCGAATCGGTGCCGATTACGTCGATCGGAATTCGTTTTTCGGGATATTTTCCGTTCGGGCCATTTTCGCCGTGGCAGTCAGCGCAGACGCGGTTGTACGCTTGCTGGCCGCGGGCGGCGAGCGCTCGGTCGATCTCGCCCGCATATTTCGGCGGCTCGACCGATTCGATCCACGCCAGGACATCCCGAAAGTCCGACTCCCAGGCTTTGACGGTCTCGCCGGTGTTATTCGGATAGAGGACAAACTGCATGATGGTCCGCGGCGTTTTTTCGGCGAAGCCATCAATGTAGAGACGCTTTTTCTTGCGGACATTCCAGAATGGCGGCGCGTCGAGATCATGATGCTCGTAGTTCGGAACCGTATTCTTCATGTTCACGTTCAAGTCGTCGTCGCGAAGCGCGGTGAGCTGCACGCTGAAAACTTGTGCGTCGGTCGTGCCGTTGCTCATGCCGAGCGGCGCGGTCAGCCGGCTGATCTGCCACGGTTGCGGCTTTCCGCCTCCCAACATCCAAGCGCGAATGATTTCGTTGGTTAGCGTCTTGAAGGCGAAATGCGAGTTGCCCAAGCCGGCGATCGGTCGCCCTTCGACTTTGCCGCCATGACACGAGAGACACGTCAGCGCCCAGCCTCCTTCGCCGTCGGAGACGTAAGCCATCGGGATCTCGCTCGCTGCGTTCTCGGCGTCGGGCGCCAGGATCAAACCGTAGCGCGAGAGGGCCATTTTGCGGCGCTCTGCGGGCGTGGCGTTTTTCGCCTTGGCTTGTAATTCAGCTGGCCAGGTGCGCCAGATATCGTCGAAAGCGGCCTTCGGAAATTCCGCGGGGAGATACGGCTTCGTCCGCACGAGCGTGTAACCTCGTTTGGCCGCGGCTGATTTCTCCGCGTCCGTGGACGCCGCGGTTTTGGCTGCTGCCCTTGCCTCCCCGCTTGTTGGCTCGGTGGCGCAGGCGGAAATAGGGAAAGCGGGCAATAGCGCGCCGCAGAAAATTAAGTGGAAGCCGAACTGCAAGGTGCGATATCGCATGGGCTGAAATCTCGCAAACCGGTTATCGCCCGGCGGGTCTTGCGCGGGCCGAGCGGAAAGTCTCTTTCGATAATAACCGCTAAAAGTCCGCATTGGGCACAGATCCGCCCAGAAGGGCCGGCCGCAACCGGGGGCGTGCCAACATCTTATCACATCCTGCGCCTCGGGGCCGCTTCGTGAGGTTTCTATGCTGTAAGAACAGCTTGACTTTGGTTCCCAACCCCCCGACAATCAGGCCGGATAAACGGTCCCGCCGTCAGGCTTTGACGGCTAGCTAGCAATTGGCTGGGCCGAGCGTCTCGGGGAGCGTAGCGGATCCTGATTTTTGAAGGGCGACGGTCTCTAGGCTGTCGTTCGCCGCGTAACTAACAAGGGAGATTGTTATGAAGAGTCGTATTCTGTTCGCAGTGGCGATTTGTTCCGCTCTGGCGATTGCCCAGTCGCTTGTCGCCGCGGACAAGGCTGAGGAAAGCAAGTACCAGGCCAAGTGCCCGGTCTCGGGTGGTCCGGCCAAGGCCGACAAGACCGTTGAATTCAATGGCGGCAAGGTCCAGTTCTGCTGCGACAAGTGCCCCGAGGCCTTCAAGGCCGACCCCAAGAAATTCGCCGCCAAGGCTGCCCTGCAAATGGTTGGCACTGGCGAGATGAAGCAAGTCGCCTGCCCCTACAGCGGCAAGCCGGTTAATCCGGAATCGATCGTCGAAATCGACGGCGTGAAGGTCGGCTTCTGCTGCAACAATTGCAAGGGCAAGACCGAGAAGGCCGAAGACAAAGTTGCCTTGGCGTTCGGCGGCGACTTGAGCAAGGGCTTCACCGCCCAGACCAAGTGCCCAGTCAGCGACAAGCCGATCGACATTACCAAGAGCGTCGACTACAAGGGCGCGAAGGTATACTTCTGCTGCGGCGGCTGCCCGGCCACGTTCGAGAAGGACCCGGCCAAGTACGCCTCGAAGCTGCCGAAGGTCGAAAAGAAATAAGCGTCTGCATTTCAAATAAGCTTTGAAATGCAGTTGCATTGCGCTGGGCTTCCAAATCGCCTAAGCGTCAGAGTACAGGACGTGCCACAGCCGAGAGGCCCACTTGTTGGGCCTCTCGGTGTTTTTATGCGCACTGCCTTCTGTATGCGCGGCGCCGGTTCGTTCCTGCGCGCCGCGGCTCGCAGGCGTTCTGATTCCTAGCATTACTGAATCCCGGCCAAGTTGCACAGCGAGGCGGTGGCCACCGGCTGCGGGCAGCTCCACACGAGAAAAAACAAAGCCTCGCGACACCAGCGGCCGGTGGGGCTGCCGGCGATGTAGCCCGTTCCCTTGGCTGCTGTCAGCGCCGCTTGCGTTCCGCGCAGCGCCAGGCTGTTTGCCCGAAACCGCAGATCTTGCGGCGTGCAGTGGACTTCTCCCGCGGCGACTGACAACAGATCGGCCGCCGCCTGATCGACGTCGCGGCGCAGCGCCACGGCCGGGGCGCGCAATTCCTCGCGCTGCACGGATTCTCGCTCCAGATAGTCGATCGCCGTCATCGCCAGGCCGATAGCCAACGTCGACGTTTGCAATCCGCCGGTCGATCCGCCGATGCCGAGCGCCATCACGTTTTCGATCGGCCCGGCCAGCAGCCAGTCTCGCGAGATCAATGCGTTGTCGAATTTCACCGCGCCGGTGTGGCTGGAAGAAAGGCCGACGAGCCGCAAAGGCTCGTCGGCGCTGACGCCCGGTAAATCGGTCGGCGCCGCAACCAGGATCTGGCGACCGTCTTCGAGCGTGGCCCCGGTCACGATCGTCTCGGCGTGGGTGCCGCCGGTGACCCAAGGGCTGAAGCCGTCGAGCCGATACCCGTCGGCGGTCTCGGCGGCGGCGAGAACCGGCTTCGCCAAATGCCGCCGGCTGGTGGTCAAGTGCGAAATTCCGACCGTCGCGAATTGTTTGCCCGTCAACAGCGGTGGCAGCAGTTCCGTTTTGCGAGGGCTTTCTCCAAAAGCGATCCGCTGACACGCCCCGGTGCGCTGCGTGAGGATGAACGTGGTCGTCAGGCAGGCTTGAGCCAACCGCAGATAGCCGCGAATAACTTCGACGTCGCTCCACTCCTGTCCACCTTGCTCGCGCGGCAAAAACCACTGATAAACGCCGTACTCGCCCAGCAGTCGCATCTGCTCGGCCGGCCATGCGCCCGAAAGGTCGAGCACGTCGGCTCGCCCCGCCAATTGCGCGCACAAGGCATCAAGCGCCGGATCCATGGACGACGTGACGATCTGAGGCGCGGTCATGGAGGAATCCTGCGAACGAGGGGGTTTTGTTTCGTGGGATGAATTAGCGGAAACGATTCATTCTATTGCACTCTTGTGGCGCTCCGGCTTCTCAGCGCCGGAGCGATGGACTGGTAACAGGGGTCGCTCCAAGAGCAAAAAACTGTTACAATCACGGCCTTTGCGGCAGGGATGATACCAAGATTGCCAGTTCGCTGAAGGATGGTCTCCGATGAGTCGGACAGAAATTGCGCCAGGCAGGGGCAACGAGGGCCTGCCTAAGGGCGGAGTCGAGTTCGAGTCGATCTACGACAAGTTGCTGGCCATGGCCAATAACCTGTGGTGGAGTTGGCACCCCGAGGTGGTGGAATTATACCGCGACCTTGATCCCATTCGCTGGCGGCAATTGGATCACAATCCAATTGCACTGCTATCGGAGTTTACGCCCGAGCGATTGGAGACGCGGGCCAGCGAGTTGGTCCTGCACAGCCGTATCAATCACGCTTTCCGGCGTTTGAAGGAATATCTGGCTACTTCCAACCCCTGGTCGGTTACCCACACCGGCGTGCTCGGGGCCCGACCCGTCGCTTATTTCTCAGCCGAGTTCGGCATTCACGAGTCGGTGCCGATCTACTCCGGCGGCTTGGG
>DASXPZ010000130.1:0-2165 GCA_036493275.1 Pirellulales bacterium | reverse complement strand
GTTGCGGAGGGCGGGCAGAAGAACCGCAAAGGTTACGATGGCGAGCAGGAGGCAGAGCAGGGGAATAGAACGGAGACGCTCGTGCCAAGCCGAAGGGGCGGCGGGTTGTGGCGCGGCTTTGACTGGTTTTGGTTTTTTGTCGCGTTTGGGCATTGTCGCGTTGTGAGGATCAGTATTTAGGAAGTGGGCATAGGGATTCAATGGAGAGTTACATGGTTACATGAGTTACATGAGGGGGATTGAGCGCTAATCGCGGGAGGAGTGACTGGAGGGGCGGAAGAATGAGCGACCGGAGTGGGTTCCAGAGGCGACTCGTTATTGTCGCGATGGAGAGGAGATGTAGTTAAGCAGGTCGGCCAGTGCGGTGGGAGTGAGGCCTTGCAGCAATCCCTCAGGCATGAGCGACCATGGCTGTGGCTGGACGGACTGGATATTCAAGCGCGGCAAAACCAGTTCGTTGCCCGAGGTTGTTTTCAACACAACGGTTTTCGGATTTTGTTCCAGCATAAGGCCTACGCGTATCTGTCCGGTTTTGGTTTCGAGCACATAAGTGAGATATCGGGGCGGCACTTCGGCGCCTGGTTGAATGATCGCTGAGAGGAGTTTCTCTCTTGAGAGAGCCCTCATTTCCGGCAGAGCCGGCCCAAATGTTTGACCGGGCCCGCCCATGGCGTGGCAATTGGCGCAGCGCGCCTGATAAAGGTCGCGACCATTATTGGGGTCTCCGGCGAGCCGGAGAGCGGGACGAAAACTTTCTACGTCCCCGGCGTGTTGCGGAGAAAGCGGCCCGAAGAGGCGCAGAGCGCGTTGGCGGAGGGCCTGATCGGAATCCGTGCGCAATAAATTAACAGCGGTCGAATTCAGGTCTTCGAGCTGGAGCTGCCCGCTTTCTATCGCGGAGACGGTAGCGTCCAAGCGCTCGACGCGGGTGAGGAGGGCGGCGACTGCCTGCCTTCGCATCGCCGGCGTGAAAACAGACCAGCGCGCCATCAGACTGGTTACAATTCGTGGATCTGAATAGGTTCCCAGCGTGTTGAGTGCGGCCGATTGAATGGCTTGCGATTGGCTGCCGTCGAGCAATAGAAGAAACCAATCGCCAACATCAGTCAGCGGATAGGAACTGGCGCCGAGCAGACGAATCGCCTCCAATCTGAGTGATTCGGGCAAATTGTAATCGATGGATGCGGCGACAGCTTGCGAGTAAATGCGTTCGAGGCGGTGCCTGGGATCGACGAGCGAAAGTGAGCTGCCCGTGTGACGGAGGCCTTCTCCGAGGCCAGCGGCGAAAATGTAGGTGTTGATCTGGCGTCCGTCGGTGGCATTACGATCGAGCCAATCGACGAGCCGAGCGACGTCTTCCATGTCGCCCTGGGTCCCGATCATAATGGCCAAACGCCGCAAGAGGTCGAGGCCGACTGGACTGTTTCGCGTTGCTCCATCGTTGGCGAGCGCGACAAAACATTCTCCGGCGCCTTCGGCCAATGAGCTAAAAATCGCGGCCTGCATGGAGGGAGCACTTGCGGCGCGGCTCAACATCTGGGCGAGGAGTTCAGGGCGGCCCTCGTGATGGATTTGGCCGAGCGTCAATGCAACTTGATAGTGGACGGAGGGAAAGTAATCGTCGGCCATGAGCCGCAACTGATTCCAGAGCGAGTCGGATATTAGACCGTCGCGGGCCAGCCCTTCAGCCAGAAGCGCGGCACGTTCACGAACGGCGGGATCGGCATCGCGCAAAGCTTTCAATAGGAGTGCCTCGTTCAAACCTCCCAACGAGTCCAGCGCTGCGAGCGCCTGCAGGCGCGCCTGCGGATTGCGAGCGTTGTTGACCATGTTGGTCAACAGGCCGGCTGTGGCCGGGTCTCTTCGCTCAAAAAGCAGGCGTGCGGCTGTGTCGCGATGCCAGCCGTTAAGGTGCGCCAGAGTTGCCGCGAGGTCGTAAGTCTTCGCCTTGCCGAGTTGCGGAAGCCTGGGCTGTTTGAAATTGTCGGGAACGATTCGCAGGATTCGACCGCTGTCGCCGCCGTTGCGAAAATCGGCGATATAAAGCACGCCATCCGGACCGTTAACGATTTGAGCGGGATGAAATGAGGAATCGGTTGAAAGAAGAAACTCCGTGCCGCGTTCGTCAGCGGGACGATCGGCGCTGACGCCAATTCCATTATCAC
>DASXPZ010000129.1:0-2479 GCA_036493275.1 Pirellulales bacterium | reverse complement strand
GCCCAAAACGACCTACAAAACAAGAACGCCGACAAGTAGCACTTCCTCTGATCCTGTAAATCCTGTCAAAAAATGTTGTGCGCTACTTCGCCGGGGCGTCGGGGCCGGCGTATTGTTTTACGCCGGTGCCTTCGTGGTTGGCGCGGTCGATGCTGCGGACCATGGCGATGCGGCCGGTGCGGACCAGCTCGACGATGCCGAAGGGGCGCATGAGGTCGATGAACGCTTCGACTTTGCGTTCTTGGCCGGCGATTTCGACCATGACTTCGGTCGGGGCTACGTCGACGATGCGGGCGCGGAAGATGTCGCAGATTTCGCGGATCTCGCTGCGCTGGCCGGCGGCGGCGCGGACCTTGATCAGCATCAGGTCGCGCTCGACGTGGTCGTGGGAGCTGACGTCTTCGACGCGAACGACCGTGACGATCTTCTCGAGCTGCTTGCGGACCTGGGCCAGCACGCTGTCGTCGCCGACGACGACGAAGGTCATGCGGGAGAGCTTGGGGTCTTCGGTTTCGCCGACCGCGAGGCTATCGATGTTGAAGCCGCGCGAGGCGAACATGCCGGCCACGTGGGCGAGCACGCCGGGGACGTTTTGCACGGTGGCGGAGAGGACGTGACGCATCGAGCGATTTGCTCCAAATTAGGGGAAACTACGATGATATCCGGGCCGGATTGCACCCGCAACGGGCGGGAATGCTGCTACGAAGGTGGGGCGAGCGGCCGCAGTTGACGGGCGGGCGTGGACCGCGATACTCGGGCTATGGATCGATTGACCATCTTTGGGCTGATTGCTGTGACGGCGATGGTGACGTGCTATGCGCTGGAGGATCGCGGGCGTGCGTATGTGCTGGGGTTTGCCGGCGCGTGTGCGTTGGGATCGATTTATGGGTTTCTGCAGGGGGCTTGGCCGTTTGGCGTGGTCGAGGCGATTTGGACGGTGATCGCGCTGCGGCGGTGGCTGGCACTTTCGGGGCAGGTGAGCCGCACGATTTCCAGCCAGGACACGGTGGTTGACGAAAAGGTTAGGGCGAAATAGAGGCGGCGGCGTGGTCGGCGAGGCGCGGGCGGCGTTTTGGGCCAAAAACTTGAAATATCGGCCTGGCCTTGGTAGTCTGGAAGTGGAGGCTTGCGCGCCTCGCAGGCGGCGGAAGTTGTTGCTCCCGCTTGATTTACCGCCGGACGTGAACAGCGGACTGGGCGGCTATTCGGAACAGCTTTTTCGGAACAGAGACGTCGGCATGGAATCAATCTTGGCCAATTGCGCTTGGTCGTCAGCTCGCGCGCGGAATTGCGATCTTTTCGGGCGGCGGACGGGGCGGATTTTTGGCGCTGCGGCTCTGGCCGCGATCTTGCTCGCCGGGCTGACGTCGATTGTTTCAGCGCAACAGTATCAAGCCGACGAGGTGGACGAGAAGATCTACAACCGGCTGAACGGCGTGGTCTTGAGCTGCGTCAAAGACCCAGCCAAGTACACGTCGGAGCAGGCCGACTTCAACGAATACTTCACGAAGTATTACTTCCCCGCGATGACTCGCTACGACGAGGAGGAATTGGGAAAGCTCGGGGCGCGGCGATATGACCTATTTCAGCGATTCCTGTGGGCGACTCAAAACGATCAGTTGCAGAAGGATCTCACGGAACTAGCCTTTGACAAGATGAAGAGTATCGCGGGGAACCCCAAGTATCATCCGGCAGTGCGCTACAATGCGGTGCTCGTGATTGGCATGTTGGACGCGCAGTATGGCAGCGATAGTAGTTCAAGCAAGCGTCCGCCGAAGCCGCTGGAGAAAGCTAATCGCTTGCTGACTCAAATTGTAGGTTTAGGCATTCAAGGAAACCCTGTGGTGACGCCGTCACTGGTGGTGGGGGCGCTTGTGGGACTGGAGCGTCATGCGCAGTATCACGAGTCGCTCAAGCCGGCGCAGATCGATGCCATGACCGAGGCCGCGATTACGCTGGCCACGAAAGATCCGCCGCTGGCAGACGTAGATGGCAAAGTCGCGGAGTGGATTCGCATTGAAGCGGCGACGGTGCTGGCCAAGCTGGGCTCGGTGGGCACCAACAATCGCGTTCACGATGCTCTCGTCGCATTGCTCGCCGACAATAAGATCTCGCTCGACGGCCGCTGCGGTGTGGCGGGGATGCTGGGGCAACTCAACTATAAGGACGTGAAGGTCGACGGAAAAGCGGCGTCCGAGAAGTTGCTGCAATTGGCGCTTGAAGTCGGTCAAGCTTGCGACAAGCAGGCCAATGCGTATCAGGAAATGAGCTTGGGCGGTGGCGCTGGAGGGACAATGGGGAGGGAACGAGGCGGCCGCGGGACCTACAGCAGCTCCGGCGAACCGCACAATGATTACGACCGGAAGACATTGCTATCGCAGCTCGGCGATTTGCGAAAGGGGCTCGTCGTGGCCAAGCCGATTGCTCCGGCGGATCGGGCTGCCGCGATTGATAGTGTGACGAGCGCCATGCAGACGGT
>DASXPZ010000128.1:0-2828 GCA_036493275.1 Pirellulales bacterium | reverse complement strand
CGACCGAGCAATTATTAATAGGCAACGCGTGTGAGCGGTTCCTTCTCCCGCCGGTAGCTGGTGGCTCCGCAGAAGCGGCGCCCAGAGGGTACCCGGCGTCGCACGCAAGAGGCGGGCGCCGGTTTCGCTCGGTGACCCTGTTCCATCTATTCGTTTTCTTCTTTGTGTCGTCGTGCCGTTGTGGTTCGCTTTCCTCGTTCGCTCGCTTGTTTTTACCACGACGACACAACGACACGACGATGGCAAAGCGTCGGGCGCCAAACCACTCTGGTTCCGGGAACGCTAATCAACCCTAAATTCTCACTGATTTTATTAGCAGCGTGGATTAGCGTCGATTAGTGTTCTCAAAAGCGTCCGTCGAGTGGGCGCAGTTCTTCACTCCCTTCTCCAGGCTGGAAAAGGTGGTTCGCGGAAGCGAACCGGATAAGCCGCACAATCGAGTAATCGCGTATCTGGCAACATAGAGACGAGAAACCCATTCGCTGGCGCCGCCCAGGACTCGCTCATTCTCTGCGACCACCCACGGCGCGGAACAGGTTCAGCAGCAACTCCAATTCCGATTTGCTCAGTTCTCCATCGTGGTTCTGGTCGATGTAGTCGAAGCGCTGGGCAACCTGGCCAGGAACTTCTTCCTTGGTCAGCTTGCCGTCTTTGTTCGCGTCGAGAGCGGCCAGCACCTTTTCAGGAGTGAACTGTTCGAGCGAGCGCCCGCCCGACGGCCGCGCGGGCATCTCTCCCTTGGGAAACACCTCGACGTAGAAGCCGATCATCATCTCTTCGAACGTCTGGGAGCCCCAGGTCACGGTCTTATTCGGATTAGGGTTGGAAAGATTATCTTCTGAGTTGTCCCAATGGGCCGTGCAGACAAGCTTCGTTCCCTTGGGGAGCAGCTTTGGTTTTTCGAGCATGTACGTCGTCTGCCAGTTGAAGTCGTACCGTGGGACATCCAGCAGAATTTCCTGATTGCCATCGGGATAGGTCACTTCATAACGGAAGGACTTGCCCCGCGTGTGCATGTGTGGGGTCATATTGGCGACAAGGGTATCGTGCTCGAACTTTCCCTCGGCAGTCACCTGGTAATCGGAGTCGCCTGGCGGAATGGCAAACAACATGTTGGCCACCGAAGTGCTGCGCGCCACCCATTTGACCTTTTCCGGATCGGTGAACTTAAGGCCGACGTAGCTGCGATCCTTGGCAGGCGTGCCGTTGGGCGTATAGTGCAATTGGAAGACAAGCTTCGAGCCGGCTTTGACGTGCATGGCCGTCGTGCCGTCGGTGTGCAACAGAGGATTCATGCCCGGCGCGTAGCCAGCGATCATATTGCCACTTTCGATCCCCCCGCCGCGCCCGCCACGCAGCCCAGGGCCGGCGCCGGGATTACCGTCGCGTCCCTTGGCGCTGTCCCCCTTGCCACTGTCCCCCTTGGCGTCATTTGTTTTAGCGCCGCGGTTGCCGCCAAGGCCACCCAGAAATCCACCGCCCCCTGGCGGTTGCACGAACACCAAAATGTGATGCACCGTCTCAAGGCTGCTCGGCTTGGCCTCAGCGGCCATAAGCCACTTGTCTTCCTTCCAGCCGGGGTCCACCGTGAAGTGATAGTATTCGATCACGCCCTCAGCGGGCACATCGACCGGGTTTTCGCCGATATAGACGACCTGATCAGGTTCGCCGATCACCCAACCATCGGCAAATTCGCGCGGCTTAGGAAGGTCGGCTGGATCGCCTTCGGGGCATCCGCTGTCGACCCAGGCCGCAATTAACTTCTTGTTCTCATCACTGAGGCTCAAGTCATTGGAAAACGAGCCGTGCTTTTTGTCAGCGTGCCAGGGAGGCATGCGTCCCAGGTCGACTACCTCACGGATCATTTCACCCCACCCAGCGACTTCTTCGTAGCTAGTCATGGCAAACGGACCAATCCGGCCTGGTCGATGGCACTCGACGCAGTGATCCTGAAAGACGCGCGCGATTTGTTTGCTATAGGTAATCGTGGCGTTGGCGGTCGGCTGACGAACACGGCCGATCTTGCAGCCGACCACCTCGGTCGTCGGCACACTAATTTCTTTGCCGGCGACGAGCTCGTTGATTGCCTCGGCCAGGTCGCCGCGCGTGACGTCCGGACGCTGATAGCCGACGCCATCAGTAAAGCCGTACTGATTGTCGACGCGGCCGTGATATCGCACTACTCGGTTCTTGTCGAGCACGAACACCTCCGGAGTGCGCTCGGCGCCGAATTGATCGGCTACTTTGTTTCCAGCGTCCCGAAGAAACGGAAACTCAATGTGATGCCGCAGCGCATAGGCGGTGATCTCTTCGATGGAATCTTGCCGGTTCGAATCGATAGCCAAAAACGCCACCTTGGCGTCCTTGTACTTCGCCGCCAGTTCGGCCAGCCGCGGGCCATACAATTTCGCGAGCGGGCACTCGGCGCCAAGGAAGGCCACCACCACGAGGTCGGCATCCTTCACGTCGGCAAGTGAATACTCCTTGCCAAACTGGTTTTTGAGTGAAAAGTCAGCGATCTTCGCGCCGATTCGGCTCCTCTCGGCGGCGCCTACCGTTGTCCCGCAACAGACTGCCGCGGCACAAAGCAATAACGCGATTTTCGAACGCAGCATGTCAAACCTCGCTGGAGTGGAAGTAAGAGGCTTTAGTTTGTGTGGCTTGGGGTCAACATAGTCCATCAGGTAATGGCCATGAAGATTTATTGGGACGCGTGTTTGGCGTCCGGCGCTTGGCCATCGGCCGGAAAAAACTTATCAAGCCTTGGCTGGGCCTCGGAACGAAAATGACTCGCCTGGTCGGCAGTTAGGACCTTGCACATCTCATCC
>DASXPZ010000127.1:0-4807 GCA_036493275.1 Pirellulales bacterium | reverse complement strand
CCCTTCGCCTGGGCGATTTCATCGGCCCATTCGCCGCCTCCGAAGGCGACGCCGCGGATGTTTGTCTTATGCTGCGCGAGCTTGAGCGAGAGGTGCCGTTCGCCGCCTCCCATCTTTTTCGGCGGCTCGCAAAGCGTGACGTTGCTCGCGCAGAGCATCGGCCTCGGGTTCGAATGGCCGAACGGCGCGAGCTGTTGAATTTGCTCGACGGTCGCCAGCGTCAATTCTGAGAGAAACACCTCGGCGTCAACAGTCAATTCCGCCACGCGCTGCTCGTCGGTGATTTCGGTCGAGGCGTATTCGCAGAAGTCGATCCGGAAGGCTTCGACTTGCGCGTCGTCGATCTTCAGACCGGCCGCCGCCGCGTGGCCGCCATGCTTGAGCAAATGTTGCGAGCAGGCCGTGAGCGCGCGGCAGAGATCGAAGCCGGGGACGCTCCGCGCCGAGCCCACGCCCGGCTTGGAGCCCATTTCGTCCTGGGCGATCATCACGACCGGCCGGTGATAGCGCTCGGCCAGCCGTCCGGCGACGATGCCGATCACGCCCGGATGCCAGGCCCGTTCGGCCAGCACCAGGGCTGAATTCTGGCCGGCGTCGAATTGGGCCTCGGCCAGCGTTTTGGCCGCGGAAAAAATGCTCCGTTCCAGGCTCTGCCGGCTGCCGTTGAGCTGGTCGATGTACTCGGCCAGCATGTCGGCCCGCTCTTGCGAAGCAGTGGTCAATAATTCCACGGCCAGTTGCGCCTGCCCTAATCGTCCGGCGGCGTTCAAGCGCGGCGCCAGGGCAAAGCCGATGTCTTCACAATCCAAGGCCGGCTTGCGATCGAGCTCGGCCCGCTTCATCAGCGCGGCCAAACCGATGCCGGCGCGTTCTTTGAGCGCCAGCAGTCCGTGTTGCACCAGGACGCGGTTTTCGTCGACCAGCGGCACGACGTCGGCCACGGCGCCGAGCGCCGCCAGCCCCAGCGCCGTGAGCAAAAATCCGCGCAGCCGTTCGTTGACCTTCTGCCCGCCACTGGCCTGTTTGCAAAGGAGCCAGGCGAGTTTGAAGGCTACGCCCGATCCGCTCAGTCCGGCAAACGGATACGGCTGGCCGGGGAGACTCGGATGGACGATTGCCGCGGCGTCGGGCAATACCGGCCCCGGCGCATGATGATCGGTAATGATCAGCTCGATCCCAAGTTCACGCGCGGTTTGCGCTTCTTCAACGCTATTGATGCCGCAGTCGACGGTGATGACTTGCTTCGCGCCGGCCTTGGCGAGCGTTGCCAGCGCCTCGCGATTCAGACCGTACCCTTCTTCCAAACGATGCGGCACATAATAACTGACGTCGGCGCCCAACAGCTTCAAGCATTGCCAGAGCAGGCTGATCGACGTCATGCCGTCGACGTCGTAATCGCCATAGACGACGATCTTCTGGCCAGCGGTGATTGCCTTGGCGATCAACTCCGCGGCCGCCACGGCGCCCGGCAGCAACTCGGGGTCGCGCAGCGTCGTCAACTTGGGCGCAAGAAACTGGCGGGCCGTGTCGGGATCGGTCATGCCGCGACAGACCAACAGCCGTGCGACGACCGGAGGCAATCGCGCCGCGCGCTCCAGCGCGCGAATCCGATCGGGGTCGTGCGAGCTGATGCGCCAAATCTTGGGCATAGTCATCCTGACTCATTCGCGCAAGCAGAACTCAGTCGCGCTAACAAAAATCCGTCGCGCAGCCAAAAAACATAACGCCTTGGCGCCGACGCCAGCCGCTGCGGTCAGCAAATGTAGCGGCAGACCGCGGCGTCGCGCTAGCGTTTCTTCTTCTCGACGTGCAACGTGTGCTTGCGCAGCCGTGGCGAGTACTTCGAAAGCTTCAGTTTTTCGCCACCCGTCTTGCGGCGAATGGTGTAGTTCAGGTCGCCCGTTTCCTCGCAAGCGAGAAATACGACTTCGACCTTTTTCTTGCTCTTGGCCATCGCGGTCACCTATCTCCCGAGCCAGGCGAGCGAGGGAAGTCCTCGCCGGGCGATTGTACCATTTGGAGGGCCTCGGACGCGGCGCGCGCCGAGAGCCTGTTCGGACCATCCACGCCGGATGATCGCGGCGCCGGAAATCCCCTTTGGAAACAGCTCCCGGAGGATTCGGCCCCTGCGATCGGAAAGAAGAATCCTGTTTTTCTCTTTCACATCGCGGGTTCAGTCGACACGGATCGTCTGAAGTGGCTGATTCTAACCCTCAGACGGCATAGAACGCCAGTCCCGTTAAGATCTTTGAGCCCCCAATCGGCCCGATTTTCTTGCAACTTTGGCCAGATCGTGTACCGTGGTAGTTGAGACGGAATCTTCCAGCCATGCGTCGGACCTGCGCGCTCCGACGGTCCTAGAGGTTGGTTTGCCTGCAGGCCTGCTGCTTTACTCAAAGTCGCCAGGCGGATCAGGCTGATCTTGCTCGGAACGATTCTGTCCGCTGCCAGGGAGATTGCGCCAGACATGGTCAATCCATCATTGCCAACGCCAGATTCGGGCGTCCTGGACGACCCTCGCGCCACTCCCGATCCATTTGGCGTCGCAGACGCCGCGCCGGCCCAAAAGCTTGCGGAAAAATCAAAGCCTGCAGCGACGCAAGAACCGATGGCGCCCGCTGAAACCCTCTCGGGCCGCGCGCCTGCGTCGCAGACCTTGTCCGATCGTGGGCGTCCCACCTCGGCGACCCCCCAGCCGCCCTCACGTAAGTCCAAAAAACCCGAAGCGACTAAGAATGGTCCCAAAGAAGAAGGCAAACCTGAGGCCAGCAAAAAGGAGCTCACTCGTCGCGAGCGGATCTCGCGAGTGCGAGGACTTTCTTGGATCACCGTGGTTCCTAGCTGGTTTATCAGCCTGGTGTTCCACATGACCTTGTTGTTGTCGCTGGCGATGATCGCGCAGCCGACAAAGGTGGCCGAGACCTTCAAAGACCTGGTCTCGACCCGCACGGAAAAAATCGACGACCTCGAACAGATCGCCCCCGAGACGACCGACACACTGGGAGATCAGCCGGAAAGCGTCGAGGGAATTGCAGAAGGGCTTAGCCTTTCCGACGAAGCGAAGGGGATGGAGATCACCGACATTCGCGACGCTGCTGCTCCGCCGCTGGCGGTCGATGTGACCGACGTCGGACTGCAAAGGGCGCCAGTGGCCGACCTGGCAAAAGCGATTGGCAAGGTTGGCGGAACCGGCCTGGAAGGCCGCGGCGACGCGGCCCGCAAGTCGCTTGTCTACGCCCACGGCGGAAACGCGGACAGCGAGAACTCGGTTGGACTGGCGCTCGAATGGCTTGCGGCACATCAATTGCCTGACGGCAGTTGGAACTTCAATCATCAGAAGGGCGCTTGCAAAGGACTCTGCGCCAATCCCGGCCAGATGGATCGCGCCGAAATCGCCGCCACGGCCCTCGGTCTGCTGCCGTTCCTCGGCGCGGGTCAAACACACATGCAGGGCAAGTACAAAAAGAATGTGCAGGGAGGACTCTACTTTCTCGTCAATAAGATGAAAGTCGGGCCCAACGGCGGCGATCTGGGTTACGAGCAAGGCAATATGTATGGCCACGGCCTGGCCTCGATTGCCCTCTGCGAGGCCTACGCCCTGAGCAAAGACAAATCGCTGGCGGTCCCGGCCCAGCAGGCCCTGAATTTCATCGTCTACGCGCAAGATCCGCTCGGAGGGGGCTGGCGCTATCAGCCGCGAATGCCGGGCGACACCTCAGTAGTCGGTTGGCAATTGATGGCGCTCAAAAGCGGTCACATGGCCTACCTCGACGTCCCGCCGCAAACGATCAAGGGCGTGACGAACTTCCTGAACACGGTGCAGACCGATAGTGGCGCCCGCTATGGCTACACCGACGGCGCGGCCCACAGCGAGGCGACCACCGCCATCGGGTTGCTCTGCCGGATGTATCTCGGCTGGAAGCATGACGAGTCAGCCTTGGAGCGCGGCGTACAGTTCCTCTCCAAGCGTGGGCCGTCGGAAACCAACATGTATTTCAACTACTACGCCACCCAGGTCCTGCACCATTACGAAGGAGAAGAATGGACAACCTGGAACACGAAGATGCGCGACTTCCTGATCAAAGAGCAGAAGAAATCAGGGCATGAAAAGGGAAGCTGGTACCTCCAGGACAGCAGCGCCATGCAAGGAGGCCGGCTCTACACCACCGCCATGTGCGCCATGACTCTCGAAGTCTATTACCGGCATCTGCCGATTTATCAGAAGCAGAGCACCGACGCCGATTTCGATTAGTCGAACCGATCGAATATGGCTATCCGGCGAGGCCCGCTTTCGTCTGTTACGGGCGCGATGACTTCGGCAAGCGGTTGAAGAACTGATCGATTTCCGCGAGCCATTCCGGACGGCGGCCGTCATTATGACCGCCACCGGGGAAAAGCACGAGTCGCTTAGGCTCGTTCGCCGCCTCGAATAATCTCTGGCCGAATTGGACAGGCACGATTTCATCCGCGTCGCCGTGGCATTGCAGCAGCGGGCCGTGGTATTGGGCGATCTTTGCCGCGGAGTTAAACTGACTCCGAATCAACAGCCGCACCGGTAGCCAGGGATAATGATGCGCGGCAACGTCCGGCAACGAACTAAACGTGTTCTCCAAAATCAATCCTCGCGCGCCGTCGGCTGCCAGATCGGCCACCACCGCGCCGCCGATGCTCTCGCCCATCAGGACGACGTCTCCCTCGGCGATTCCGGCTCGCTGGGCCAGCCAGGCGCGGGCCGCGCGGGCGTCGTCCAACACGCCCGCTTCATTCGGGCTCCCCTCGCTGCGACCGAAGCCCCGGTAATCGAACA
>DASXPZ010000126.1:0-4213 GCA_036493275.1 Pirellulales bacterium | reverse complement strand
TGCCCTCTCGCAAACGTGCGGTTGGGCGCGAGTGATCGACGTCAAGCACTTGATTGGCACAACCGATTCCAAAAACTGGCCGCAGTCGCCCGAAATCACCGTGGCCGATATCGAGCGTGACGAAAAAGAGCATGGCGAGCTGAAACCGAACTCGATCGTCATCTTTCAGAGCGGCTTTACCGACTCGAATTTCAAAATGATGCCTGAAGGCGCCGCCTGCCTGGCTGACCCGATCAACGGCAAGCGCGAAGGATGGCCTGCGCCGGGGCTCGACGCGATCGCCTACCTGGCGAAGAAAGGAATCCGCTGCGTGGCGACCGACGGCCCCACGCTCGGCGGCGTCGATGCGAAGCGCGCGCTCTGGACCTATTGGGCGCTAGGGGGCAACGAGATAGTGGGCGTGGAGTTTTTGACCGGCGTGGGAAAACTGCCGGCCGAAGCGTACTTTATTTTCGCTCCCTTAAAAATCCGCGACTGCCACGGCGGACCGGGCCGGGCGATTGCGCTGTATTAGAATCGCGTGTTATTTTCAGGCGGTAAGAGATGACGGCCAAAATGGATTGGCGCCATTCAGGCATCTCCATAATCCAAAGAGCAGCTTTGCTCATGGCGGTTCTGTTCGACGCTCATACAGCCACGTTCGCCGCTTCTCAATCTCACCTATCTTGATCAGCAGGTCGTCAACTTTGTGCCATTGTCGTTCTGTCTCATCGTCACATGGCCAAGCGCGACGCAGTGTATTCGCCAACATGCGCTCGCCATTGAGGATTCTTTCTCGCAACCCTTCAAACGTCGAAGCAAAATCATGCTCGAAAAGATGCTCCAAGAGCACGGTTGCAACGCCGTCGCGCATGTCTTCGTCGGGGCTCACGCCATGCTCGCAGATCAATTCCCAAATCAGGTCCGGATGAGTTGCGATGAACTCTCCCAAAACTATCAGTGCCTGCCAGCGACAGTCGTTATCCGCGTCACCGACCAGCCCTCGCGCAATCTCGATATACTCGGGATGTTCGCTGGTGAGGGCGGCGCGCATCGCGGCGAGGGATTTTTTGCGATCGTTCGAAGCTGGCGAGTTTGCCAGCGAAACGATTTCATTGAGAGGTAATTCTCCGCTGTCCATGTCAGGGTTCCTCGCCATTCGGTCTATGGGGCCAATTCTAATCAGCCCTGGCACAGGGGTCGAATCGCCGGCGTGCACTAAAAGGAACCACGAAATGGCTTTTAAATCCGAATTCTTTTCGTGACGGTGTAAGTATCAAGGTCGACGTCCGGTATTCTTTTTTAGACGCCGGTGCAACTTGCCGGTTTTTTAAGAGACCCGCGCACAAGGAGAAATGCCATGAATTCGCCTGTAGTCCTTATCACCGGGGCGTTGACTGGAATCGGTCGGGCAACCGCTTTGGCGTTCGCCCGGGATGGCGCACGCCTCGTCGTCTCCGGGCGGCGGGACGAGGAAGGGCAGAAGCTGGTGGCCGAGCTTCGCAAGCTCGGCGCCGAGGCGGAATTCATTCGTTCGGACGTGCGGCATGAAGATGAAGTGCGGCGGCTCCTCGAACAAACGGTCGCCCGATTCGGTCGCCTCGACGCGGCGGTAAACAACGCCGGGACCGAAGGAAAGCCCGGCCCGCTGACGGAGCAAACCGCGGAGAATTACGCCGCCACGTTTGACACGAACGTGTTGGGCGTATTGCTGAGCATGAAGCATGAGCTGCGCGTGATGCTGCCTCAAGGAAGCGGCAGTATCGTCAATGTTTCGAGCGTCTATGGTCGCGTCGGCGGCGCTGGGGCAAGCGTCTACGTCGCCAGTAAGCACGCCGTCGAAGGATTGACCAAAGCGGCCGCGCTCGAAGTGGCTGGGACGGGCGTTCGTGTGAACGTCGTCGCGCCGGGGCCTGTCGAAACAGGAATGCTCAACCGATTCACCGGCGGCGGAGAGGGCAAGGCCAGCCTGATCGCCTCGGTGCCGGTTAAACGCATTGGCCAACCAGAAGAGATCGCGGAGACGATCCTGTTCCTCGCTTCGGACAAATCATCGTTCATCACTGGCGAATCGATCGCCGCCGACGGTGGCATGCTAGCCGGCTAAAGCGCTTGCGCCGAATCCCTTCTCCCCCTGGGAGAAGGTGGCGAAGCTTGATCGGTTTAAATTCAAGATGACCCCTTCAGAATTGTGCTGACAAAATCAACACGAAGCGCTAGAAACCCGACAACCTAAAGCGTTTCTGGTGCTTCTTCCGCCCGTCCCACTTCGTCTCTGCTTGTCAAACCAGGAGTACAATTAGGGCGGATCGGACGCCAAATCGTCTTTCGCCTTTTCGCCCTGCCATTGGTCATCGCAGAGCTTGACCCAAATCTGCCGCACCGAGGCCAGGCGGCGTTCGACGGTTCTCAAGCCGCATTCCATGTGCGCGGCGATCTCCTGGTTCGTAAAACCTTCCAGCTTGCGCTCGGCCGTTTGCCGTTCGACGTCGGTCAGTTGCGACAGCAGCCACTTGCACTGTTGGCCGACTTCGAGGGCGAACTCCGGCGTGGGGTCGCGGCCGATGATCTCATTGACGGTGGCGATCGGTTCATTGCCGGCGTCCAGGGCGGCTTCATCGAGCACCTTGCCTCCGCCACGTTTGAGCCGCCGCTCGTGTCGAATCAAATCGCGCGACTTGTAAGCGCTCATCACCACCAACAGCGTCCACAGGTCTTTTCGATCGTTCAAACTGGGGAACCGCCCGCGCTCGGCGCCCAGACAGAGGCTCTTGAAGACGCTTTGCGCCACGTCCTCCTGGTCCGAGGCGCCGTGCGTGACGACGCCCAAGTGGTTGCGCGCCAGGAGAATCAGCCGACCAAAATAGCGATCCCAGAGGCGCTGCGCCGCTTCGGCGTCGCCTCCTTTGAGATCGGAGATCCATTGCGTGACGGACGGATGGTCGCTTACAGACATTTCATGCCCACCTGCTGTCGACATACAGGAATCCTCCGGCGACTCCTGTCGAACCTAGCCGACTCCTTCTCGGACGCGGCGCTAATGCTCGCCAGACCGGCGATTCGGAACTTCAACTTCGTCACTTTTAGATCGTAGCTATCGGCGAAGGCCGACACAAATCGATCCGCGAACTGTCGATTTCGGCCAAATCGAGTGAGAGCGTGCGGGCGGTGACGGCGTCTGTCGAGTTTTCAGGCCAGGTGCGCGGCCCTTGGCGGGTTCCGCAACCGATTACCGATATTAGTATAGGGAGTCCCGGCCGTGGCCGCTCCTGCCTCGGTCCGGGACTCCAGGGGCTTGCGCCGGAGAATCGGGGGATCAACCACGAATGACGGCATGCCGTTGCCTAAGTCAGTCGCGTGGCGGAGGACAGGGCTTCTGCGCAGGGTAGCGCCGGACGTCTGGTCCGACGCCGCGTGTCTGACGACTCGCGATCAGAGCGCCGCGCGTGAAGCATAGCGCTGCGCGAGCCCCACATCCGGCGAGGCAGCGCCGCACAAAAACTACTTGCGCTGGTAGCCTAGCGACTTAATCACGTGCAGCATTTCTTCGTGCGTGATGAAACGGCGGCGGTGGGTGATCTTGTAGGCGTCGACCGCTTGGGCCAATTCTTTCGCTTCGAACGAAAGCTCGTCGTGGCTGTCGGCAAACTGCCGACGTTGCCGATCAGCCGGAACTCCCGACGAGTCGCCGCTGCGACGCTCAATGAACGAATCGGGTCCCGCGGTGAGTGCTTCGGGCATCATTCGACCAACTCCTTGGTTCGGCTTGGGGCCGAGATAGACCGCGCGAGGAGGCGGGGCGCGCACGATCGGTTCGCGCAGTAATGGTCCGATCTCTTATGCAAGACTAGGTCGGCGTCTGGCCGGGTCAAACCGGCCTGATCATCTGCCTGGGGACCTGAATCGTTGGCGCTGGGACTCTCAACGATCCGGGGAAAAAAGTAGCGAGCTATGATTCGATGACGCCGGTTATGACGAATGCGCCGGGCCTGGCGTTTCTGCCATCGCGATGGATGGAAGCGCCGCTGCCGGCATTTTCTAATAACGTATGCTCCGGGGTGTTCGCCCTAGCGCGCAGCTTCCTCACCCCTTTCCTGGGCTGCGCAAAATCTTGGTTTTTGACGCCCGATTGGTCTTTGTGGTGAGGCCGTTTTTTGTTCCATTTATGAGGTTTGTGGGCGCGTCGTGGTGAATTCGAGCAAAGGAGTGTTCGATGTACAAGAGTCCGACTTCC
>DASXPZ010000125.1:0-5085 GCA_036493275.1 Pirellulales bacterium | reverse complement strand
CTCAAGAAGACCCAAATGCGCTCCGCCGTGATGCGCTGAAACATGCGCGGGAGATACGATAATTGTCGGTGCAATCGCCACTCTTTCGGGAGGAAGCGAGCATGACATCCGCGGCGACTGACCGCAATCTTCTCTTCGGCGTCTTGGTCCTCCAGGCCGACCTCATTGATCCGGCGCGATTCGCCGAGGCCTGTTCCGCCTGGGCTGCGCGCAAGGAAACTGAGTTGGCCGATCTGCTCGTCGAGCGTGGCTGGTTGACGCCCGCGGACCGCATCGATGTCGAGCGACTCCTCGAACGCAAGCTCAAAAAGCACGGCGGCGACGCCAAAGCCGGTTTGGCCGAGGTGACGACTGACGATCTGCGCCAGACGCTCTCCGTCATCACCGACCCGGAGATCCACAAGACTCTCGGCGAAATCGCCCGCGCAAACGGGCATCCGGCTTCGCCGACCGTCGATTATCGACCGGTCGGCCGCGATCGGTACAGCGTGACGCGCTTGCATGCTCGCGGCGGCATCGGCCAAGTCTGGGTCGCCCGCGACAACGATCTGGGCCGCGAGGTCGCGCTCAAAGAACTACTCGGCAACCGTGCCAACGATCCGGCCGTTCTGGCGCGGTTTCTCGAAGAAGCGAAGATCACGGGACAGCTGGAACACCCCAATATTGTCCCCGTATATGAACTGGCCCGGAACACCGCTACGAGTTCGGACACGTTTTATACGATGCGATTCATCCGGGGCCGTACGCTAGCGGCTGCCATCAAAGAATATCACGGCAAACGCCAGGTGGAGAAAGCGGGACGGCTGGAATTGCGGGAATTGCTGAGTCAATTCGTCGCCGTTTGCAACGCCGTGGCTTTTGCTCACTCGCGCGGCGTGCTGCACCGCGACCTCAAGCCGAGTAACGTGGTCTTGGGCGACTACGGCGAAGTGGTCGTTCTCGATTGGGGCTTGGCCAAGATCAAGGGCGCCGCGGAAGCGGAAACCAATTTGTCGCCGATTTCGCTGGGCGCGGAATCTTCGCATCTCGAAACCATCGAGGGGCAAGCGCTGGGAACGCCGGCGTATATGCCGCCCGAACAGGCTGAGGGCCGGCTCGATCGGGTCGATGAACGCAGCGACGTGTATGGGCTCGGCGCGATGCTCTACGAGATCCTCGTGGGTGAGCCGCCGTACGCCGGCGCCGATGCGCAGACCATTCTCATGCAAGTCATGGAGGGGCCGCCGCCGAACCCCCGAACGCAAATCCCCGAGACGCCCCCGGCGCTCGAGGCCGTCTGCCTTAAGGCCATGGCGAGAAAACCCGCCGACCGGTATGGTTCGGCCAAGGAATTGGCGCAGGAGATCCATCGCTGGCTGGCCGACGAACCGGTCGCCGCTTATCCGGAGCCGTGGTCGATTCGGACTCGGCGCTGGATCGGACGGCACCGCACAGCCGTCACCGGAGCCGCCGTGGCTGCGGGAGTCGCCGCCATCTGCTTCGCGACCGCGACCGGCCTGCTCACCGCCTCCAATCGGCGCGAGCGCGAGGCTCGGGACTATGCCATTGGTCAGCGCGACGAAGCCGAACGGCAGCGGGTCCGGGCCGACGAGAATCTCGTGAGCGCGCGCAGCGCGGTCGAGCAATTCTGCACCAACGTCGCCGAGGATCGCCGCCTCAAACAACAAGATCTCCATTCGCTGCGCAAGAAACTTCTGGCGACGGCCGTGCCCTTCTACAAGGTATTCGCCGTGCAATCGGCGAACGACCCGGCGCTGCTCGCCACTCATGGCAAAGCGTATTTCCGGCTCGGAACTCTCTTGCAAGAGTTAGGTGAATCGAATGACGCGCTGGCGGACTATGCCAAAGCGATCGAAGTTCTCGGCCCGCTAACGCAGGAACATCCCGATCAGGCAACGACGCAGATTGACCTAGCCGGCAGTTATCGGAACCGCGGCGAATTGCTGGGGACCATCGGCCGGCGCGACGACGGACGTGCCGATCTGCAAAAGGCGATTGCACTCCTGGAACCGTTGGCGGCGCACCAGCCGACGATCCCGAAAGCCGTCGACGAGTTGGCGGGCACTCGTCGAACGCTGGGCAATGCCTTGCGCCTCGTGGGCCAATCGGAAGCGGCTCGGGTCATGATGCAGCAGGCGGCCGAGGCGCTGGAGCAACTCGTCGCGCACGAACCACCCGACCTTCAGCGTGAAGAAGACCTAGCAGGGACTCGCCTCAGCTTGGGGGTCATTCTCCGCGATCTGGGCCGCAAGGAAGATGCCCGCGCCGAGCTGCAGCGAGCCACCGACCAACTCGATCGCTTGGTCGCACGGGCGCCGGCCGAGCCGCACATCCGAGCCACGCTGGCCAATAGCCGCACCGGGTTGAGCGTCGCCCTTCATGATGTCGGGAAAGATGAGTTGGCGCGGGACGAGTTGCAAAAGGCGATCGAACTGTTGGAGAAACTCGCGGCCGGCTATCCCGCGATTCCGCTGTATCGGCAGCTCTTGGCCAACGCACACGACAGTCTGGGGACTATTCTCGGCTCCATGAGCCAAAAGGATGGGGCCATCGCTCAGCACCGCAAGGGAATGGAGGTCCTGGAAAAACTGACGGCCGACTTTCCCGACGTACCGGATTATGCGAAACGGCTGGCGCTGTCCTGGGGCAACTTGGGCGGCGCCTTGCTGGAATCGAAGCACCCCGCGGAAGCGATCGTCTGGACCGACAAGGCGCTGGCTCGTTTGCACGAGATCGACGCCAAGCAGCCCAACCTGACAATTGTCGCCGTGGGCCTTCGGGCGTTCAATTCCAATCGCGTGCTGGAACTCGCGAAGCTCGGCCGGCGAGAGGAGTCGGTGGCGCTCGCCGAGGTCATCACCAAGGACAAACAGTACAGTCCGGAGGAGGTTTTTAGCGCGGCGTGCGCCCTCGCCGTGTGCGCGGCCGGCGGCGGCCCCGATGTGAGCAAATGGGCCGACGGCGCGATGGCGCTGCTACAGCGAGCGGCGGCCGGCGGACACTTCGCCGATCCCGAGCGGCTGAAAGATCTCCGGACCGAAACCGATTTGGACGCCCTGCGGCCACGGGACGATTTCAAAAAGCTGCTCGCCGATGCGGCCGCTCAACGCCGGCCCCCGGAATGAGCGCGTCACGGGGGCCGGCGAATTGACGGATGGGGAGATGAAGGATTTACTGGCGTATCTGCGGTCGTTGTAAGGATTCGTCATCGTGGTCGCTTAGCCGCCGCGTCCTCGCGGCGGATTCATCTCGTTGCCGGAATGGCGGTGGGGTAGTGTCCTAATTTGAAATGGTTCGCGGTCGCATCCACCGGCCGAAAAGCCCGGCTGCAACCGAAAACAAGCCGATAGTGATACCTAACCAAAAACCAGGTCGTGGCGCGCTCCACCCTTGCATGAGAACGCCTTGAAAGTATGGCCCGGCTGTCGTCAAAAGAACGAACGAACCGAACAGGGTCAAAAACCAATCTAGCTTTGTCACTGGCTAGACTCCGGTGGGGTCCCTAATTTGGGTAGGTTCGCGCTAATCATCTGGCCCTTCTACGTCATCGACATTACCCTGCTCGAAAGCCCCATCCGGCAATGACGCATTGCTTCGAAGCCTGAAGAACGCCTTGGGATCGCGTAAGTCTTTTGTGAATGGCCGAAATCGAATGTACTGAAAGATGCGTTTTCGCGCCAAACCTAACAGGATTTTTCGCGCGCCTTGCCAGCTGATGTCGAGCAATTTGTCTGCATCGCTGATGGTAATTGACTGGTGAACAGCAGCCCAGTTCAATGCCCGTTTTTCGTTTTCACTCAGATCGGCTGCAATAGCCTCGCTAATTAAGTGGCTTACGTCCCTGTCTATCCAGGCACGTCTCTGCTTGATGATGTTTCGAAGTGTCACGCGGACAATCGAATACCCTATCTGCGATTGAACAAACTCGGCTGCTGGCAAACCGGCATTAGCCATTGAATCTCGAATGCGGCGTGTTCCTTCATGCGCACAGCGGACAAAATCCAAATAGAACATCGCATCCATTAATTGGGGGTTTCGTGGATGATGCACGTCGTAGATCGTTTCAGGCGTAACAAATGGCGGAAACGGACCGGGGCTTTCCACGATTAGGCGATCATCAAACATTTTCACGAAAATTGGCATGTTTTTCATGCCATTGCCGTAGGATCGATGAACGCAAGCATTCACGATCACTTCGTACCAGGCCTCTTTGGGATATTCGGGAACAGGAAAGAACTTACCCTTTGCATCGAATGGCGCGAACGTTCGAAGCTGTGAGTCAAGAACTGCTTCTGTCTGGAGAATCAAATCTGGAACAGTCCCTTCAAGCATTTCCTCTCGCACGACGTTATAACGGTCGCCAGTGCCTTCAGTCTCGCCGTCAAATTTTTGAAAGTGAACCTTGCAGCCCGGGATGATTGATTGCGGATCTTTTGCAAAGAGAAGCGCGCAAGCAATGTTTGGCGTAAATGTCCCGGAATTCAGTTTGCCCAAATGACGGAGAACT
This sequence comes from Pirellulales bacterium, assembly GCA_036493275.1. Classification (GTDB taxonomy): domain Bacteria; phylum Planctomycetota; class Planctomycetia; order Pirellulales; family JACPPG01; genus JACPPG01. Next base: position 578 of record DASXPZ010000125.1, on the reverse strand, counting down.
AAAACTTCATTCGAGCGCGACGAATCCGAAATCTTTCTGGCCTTTCGAACCTTTCCGACGAATTCATTAAGGCTCTGCTCATCGAAATCACTGGCGAATTGCAGTCCGCAATCCTGCTGTTCGAAGCTAATCTCGCCTTTGTCAGCTTGCAGTTCCCTGATCTCTTCGGGTCTTAGTTCGCAAAGGCTGTCTCCCTTTCGAACGAACACCTTCCCAGCAGTTGTTCGAACTACAATCTGCTCGTTGTACCAAACGCGAAACAGCAAAACAAAATCATCGACGCCATTTTCGTTAACAACCCGTATTTGCTTGATCGCGATTTTGGCATCCGGGCAAAACACGTGGCCAGTCTTTTCGCGCTGATTGATTTGCGTGGTAGACAGCTTGAGGCAGCCTTCGAACCGTCCTTTATCACGAATACCGCAGACGATTAAGCCGCCGCTCGGTGACGTGTTCGCCCACATGCAAATGTATTCGCCCAGATCGCTACCACTAAATGCAGCTGGCTTTCGTTCGATTCGTTCAGGTGGACCCCATTCGTTGGGCGCGCACCGGGCTGTTTTTAGTTAGCATTTTGG
>DASXPZ010000124.1:0-2380 GCA_036493275.1 Pirellulales bacterium | reverse complement strand
CGCGACGCCGATTCGCTGCTCGTCGAGCGCATCCGCCGCGGCGAGAGCGACGCTTGGGACGACCTCATCGCCCGCTACGAAGGGCGGCTGTTGGCCTTCGTCGAAAGCCGCCTCGGCCGCCGCGGGCCGAGCGAAGATATTGTGCAGGAATCGTTCGTCGGCTTTCTAAATAGCTTGCCCAACTACGACGGCCGCCGGCCGCTGGAAAGCTATTTGTTTTCCATCTGCGCTTACAAGCTGACCGATCACTTGCGGCGCGAGGGGCGTCGGCCGGCTATGCCGTTTTCGAGCGCCTCCGATTCCGGCGGCGACTGGCAAGTCTCCGACAGCGCCCGCCGCGCCAGCAGCATCGCCCGCAGCGGCGAACGGAAAACGCTGGAAGAAAAGGCCATTCACGAGGCGCTGGCCGAGCAGATCGACCGCTGGCGCGATAAAGGCGAATGGACGAAGCTGATGTGTGCCGAGCTACTGTTCGTTCGCGGCTGGGCCAACAAGGACGTGGCCGAGGAGCTGGACATCACGGAACAGCAGGTTGCCAATTACAAATTTGACTTCATCGCCCGGCTGCGGACGCTGATTAAGCGGCAGGAGGTTTCCGAGGACGTGTTTCCCGAACTCTATTCGAATGATGAAGGATGAATGCTGAAGGATGAAAGCGACGATGCAAGATTCAGCATTCATCCTTCAGCATTTATAATTCCCGATGGCTCGCATTACTCAATCCGACCTGCAAGCCTACCTCGACGAGGCCCTCTCGCCGCCTGAGATGACGGCGATCGAGGCGGAGCTGCGCAGCCGGCCGGACTTGCTCAAGCAACTGGCGGCGATTAACGCCCGCCGCGACGCGGGCGTTCACAGTGTCGGTGAAATCTGGCGGCGGCAGCGGCTAAGCTGTCCGACGCGCGAGCAGCTCGGCAGCTATCTGCTCGGCGCTCTCGAAGCGCAGCAGGCGGCCTACATCGAATTTCACTTGCGACAAATCGCCTGCCGCTATTGCCAGGCCAATCTCGACGACCTCCGCCGGCAGCAAGAGGAAAACGCCGAAACCGTCCAGACGCGGCGGACCAAGTATTTTCAATCGACCGCCGGGCATCTGCACCAGAAGAACAAGTGACCAGGCTCGTAGGGTAGGCCTCTGGCCTGCCCGTAAGTTCGCTGCGATGAACGATTGCGCTTTGATATCTCGACGCCGCTGGCTCTGCGCGGCCGCCGCCTTGTCGGCCACTTCGCTGGGCGGCTGCGGAAATCGAAGCTCCACATCTAGCGATCGCGTCCTGCGCGTCTTCAATTGGAGCGACTACATCCACGAGGATGTGATTCCCGAATTCGAGCAGCGGCGCCAGTGCAGCGTCGTCTATGACAATTACTCGAGCGACGCGGAACTGGAAACGCGGCTGGCCACGGGCGGGGGCGGCTATGACGTGGTGTTTCCTTCCGATCGCGCCATGGCGGCGCTGCTGGCCAAAGACCTCCTATCGCCAATCGATATGGCGCGGCTGGCCAATTTTCGCCACTTGGATGCGAAATTCCTGAGCCCGCCGTTCGATCGCGGGAACCACTACAGCGTGCCGTACTTCTGGGGCACCGTTGCCGTCGGTCTTCGCACCGACAAGGTGACGGATACCGTCCACAGTTTTGAGCCGCTTTTCGATCCGCGCTATCGCGGGCGAATCACCATGCTCGACGACCTCGAAAACGCCGTGGCGGCCGTCCTGCTGCACCTGGGGTTGCCGCTCAATTCGGTCGAGCCGGGCGATCTGGCCCAAGCCCAACGGCTGCTCCTGGCGCAAAAGGCGCTCCTGCAGGCGTACACGTCCGATGCGTATAAAGAACGCCTCTATGCCGGCGACGCCTGGGTTTCGCTCGGCTGGAGCGGCGATCTCTTACAAGCCGCGCGGCTCGAGCCGCGAGTTCCGCTTCGTGTCGTCGTGCCCAAGACCGGGACGATGATCTGGCTCGACAGCATGGCTATTCCGCGCCGTGCACCCAATGTCGAGCTGGCCCATGCTTTCATCGATTATCTGCTGGAACCGCCGGTTGCCCTGCGCAATGCCACAGCCGTGCAATACGCCACTCCGAACGTCGCCGCGCAGTCGCTGTTGCCGGCCGCGCAGCGAGAGGATGAAAGCGTTTATCCGCCCGCCGCAACGCTCGATCGCTGCGCCTGGCTCGAGAATCGCGGGACGGACATCGAAAAAATCGAGGCGATCTGGCGCCAGGTGCGGGCGTAGCTGCATACCAACCCGAAGCATAAGCGACGGACGCCGCAGTCTCCTATTGGCAAGTGTTGTCCCTCGCTTACGCATCGGGTTGGTGTCGTCGGGACGCGCAAACAAACACCCCCGCGAGAAGCCCCGAGGTGTTGAGGAAGTCAGATTAC